>JAZTXD010000075.1:0-1529 GCA_045636265.1 Candidatus Flemingiibacterium sp. | reverse complement strand
CACTTCTTGAGGAGCTTAAATCCTATCCGTTCGCTGCGGTTTGGGATTACTACTGCGAGTGTGAGGGCGTCGCTGTACGCGATTCCTGGCTTGCAGATGTCAAGAAATATGAGGCGGATGTGCTCTCGAAAAGATAATAATACTGTACCCTCGGGCTGTTTGCCCGACGGTGTTTTTTGCATTTGTTAATCTTACCACTTGACTTTTTTGTATTATGGTGCTAAAATATTGTTATTCCACTTTGAGGGGGGAATTGAAGTGAGTAAAAATTCCGATGTTGCAAAGGCGTGCGAATTTTGCCGCTTTGCTGCCGAGATAAAGACAACAGAAGATATGATTTGTTCACACAAGGGTGTTGTGAATAAGGAATATTCCTGCCGCAAGTTTGTGTATGATCCGCTTAAGCGCGTACCGAGAAAGCTGCCGGAACTTCCGACATTTGAGGAAATATAAATTTTCTGTTTTATTGTGAGGTAGTTTAAAATGGTTATCATTATCAAACCGAATACAAAAAAGGAACTTGTTGAGAGCTTTGTTGCCGACCTTGAAAAAACTCCCGGTCTTCACGCTCATCTTGTCACAGGTCTGCACACAACCATTATTGGACTTGTCGGTGACACTTCGAGGGTTGATATTGACAATATCCGCACGAGCGCTATAGTTGAAGAGGTAAAGCGTGTACAGGAGCCGTTTAAGAATGCTAACCGCAAATTTCACCCGGATGATACAGTGGTTGATGTAGGCGGCTTAAAAATCGGCGGCGGACATTTTCAGGTTATAAGCGGCCCGTGCTCGGTTGAGAGCAAAGAGCAGATATGCGAGATCGCGCGCAGAGTAAACGCTGCCGGTTCAACCATGCTCCGCGGCGGCGCGTTCAAGCCGCGTACCTCGCCGTATGCGTTCCAGGGGCTTAAGGCGGAGGGTATTGACCTTTTGCTTGAGGCGAAGAAGAACGTAGGCCTGCCGATTGTTAGCGAGATAATGGATGCATCGCATCTTCCGCTTTTCGAGAATGTTGACATCATTCAGGTCGGCGCGAGAAACATGCAGAATTTCGAGCTTTTGAAGGAGCTCGGTCACACAAAGAAGCCGATACTTTTAAAGCGCGGACTTGCCAATACCATTGAGGAGCTTTTGATGAGCGCAGAATATATCATGGCAGGCGGAAACGAAAATGTCATCCTCTGTGAGCGAGGTATCCGCACATTTGAAACCGCAACGCGCAACACGTTTGACGTGTCCGCGATTCCCGTGCTCAAGAAGCTTTCACATCTTCCTGTCGTGGCTGACCCGAGCCATGCGGGCGGTATGAATTGGTTGGTTGAACCGCTTGCACTCGCGGCTGTTGCGGCAGGTGCCGACGGAATTATGATCGAGGTGCACAACAATCCCGCGAAGGCGCTCTCCGACGGAAAACAGTCATTAACTCCCGATCAGTTTGATGACGTCATGACAAAAATAAAAGCGATTCTTGCTGCTATGGGCAATAAAATCGGATAAAAAACAAAAACCTCTTGGCGTATGCCAAG
>JAZTXD010000074.1:0-106013 GCA_045636265.1 Candidatus Flemingiibacterium sp. | reverse complement strand
CAAAGCCGTTATAGAGCGCGATGAAAGGAAAAGAAACCGTATTTATCGCGAAATAAATCAGCGCAAATCCGAGCACTTCTTCGCTTTCTTTGCTGAATATAAGTCCTAATATCTGCACGCGAAGCACATAACAAATGAGGGTTACAACCACTGACAGTGCCAAAAGCGATATAAGAAGATGCTTCGCTCCACGTCTTGCATATGCATAATCACTGTCATCGCCATTGGTTCTCGCAAGCCCGACCGCATGCGCACATATCACAGCGCCGCCCGTTGCAAGCGCCGAGAAAATGTTTATCATCAGTATGCTTATCATATCAGATACAGACACACCCGAAACCGCGGCATCGCTAAGCGAGGACACCATCATCGTGTCAAACATTCCGACGGATATGGCAAGCAGCTGCTCAATTATAAGCGGTACAATAAGCTTGTTAAGGTCCGTTTTTGTAAAAAGCGGCGCTTTTTTATCTGTAACCACCATAAGAGAATCCCCCGTTTGCTGCAAGCGAAAAAGTTAGATGCTTTTTATTTAATCCAAAGTGATTTTTATTAAGCACCTCAAACTTCATCATCAAAACTTATCTGCATTTTCTCCATATCATATTCCTCGAGCAAAGTTGATGCCGCGGGAATTTTGATCTTGTTATACTTGGACGCGTTTGCGATCTTGTCGGCATAATTTGTCATAACCGACACAACCTTCTGGTTTCGCTTCATCTGCATAAGCTGTACGCCAACCGAGGTTCTTGTGGTCTTCTGCGGAACAAGCGTGCTCTTTACTCCAATTGCTCTGTTAGCATTGTTTACAATGAGTACATCGCTCTGCTCGGTGAGGAACACCGCACCTGCAAGCGGTACGCTGTCACAGTAAGCATTGGTAAGCTTTTTGCGGTTTGTCTTCGTCTGATAAGCGGAGAGCGGCACACGCACGCCCTTGCCGTTTTCAAACACAAAGAGCATCTCATATTCATCCTTGTATTCGACAGCAACCGCCATAGCCGCAACCTTTTCACCCTCGTCAAAGCCAAGCTTCGCCGGGATATAGTCGCCAAGCTGTGACGCCTTTACATTATCGAAGTCGTCAACCTTCGCCTTGTAGCACTGTGCCTTATCGGAGAAGAACAGAAGCTCGGCTATATTCTCCGTATCCTGCTCGTAGACGATAACATCCCCCTCCTTGAGCTTCTGCTCGTCACTTCCGCGAAGGGACTGCGGAGTTATCTTCTTAAAGTATCCGTCACGGGTGAGATATACACGAACGCTGTAATTCTCAATCTCACTCTCCGGCTCATATATCTCAATATCATCGGGATAAATGAGCTGTGTTTTTCTCGGCATAGCATACTTTTTCTTGATATCGCGAAGCTCGTCGGCAATATGCTCGCGAACCTTGATATCGTCGCCGATCTTCATCTCAAGCGCCGCTATATCAGCCTGGAGCGATTCTATCTCCTTAATACGGTTGATAATATACTCGCGGTTGAGGTAACGAAGCTTTATCTCGGCGATATATTCCGCCTGAACCTCATCAATATCAAAGCCTTCCATAAGGTTCGGCACAACATCGCATTCGTGCTCGGTTTCACGGACGATACGTATAGCCTTGTCAATATCGAGCAGTATTTTTCCAAGTCCGAGAAGCAGATGAAGCTTCTCTTTTTTCTTTCTGAGCTCAAACGACAGCTCACGGCGAACGCATTCCATTCTGAAGCGTATCCACTCGTTAAGTATCTCGATGACACCCATCTGACGGGGAGTTCCGTCAATGAGCACGTTGAAATTGCAGTTAAAGTTATCTTCAAGCGTTGTCATCTTGAAAAGCTTCGTCATAAGTTTGTCGGGGTCAACGCCACGGCGCAGGTCGATTGTAAGCTTAAAACCGGAAAGATCAATTTCGTCGCGAAAATCTGTGATTTCCTTGAGCTTTCCCTCTTTGACAAGATCGGTGATTCGGTTCATTATAAGCTCAATCGAGGTTGAGTACGGTATCTGTGTTATGTCGATGCAGTTGTACTTCTTGTCATAGCTGTATCTTGAGCGCAGAGTAACAGCACCGCGTCCCGTGGTCATGATCTCGCGCATCTTGTCACGGTCATATATAAGATATGCACCACCCGGGAAATCGGGAGCCTTGATAATATCGAGCATCTTTTCAACCGGAGTTTCGGGACGGCGAAGAAGTTGGATGGTCCCGTCACATATCTCTGCCAGATTGAAGCTGCAGATGTTACTCGTTATACCGACAGCAATTCCGAGATTGGGGGTTACAAGCACGTTCGGGAACGTGGTCGGAAGCAGCTCCGGCTCCTTCATAGTGGCATCGTAGTTGTCCACCATATCAACCGCATCCTTGTCAATGCCGCGGAAAAGCTCCGCACAGAAAGGATCAAGCTTCACCTCGGTGTAACGCGATGCCGCATAAGCCATGTCGCGGCTGTATTGCTTACCGAATGAGCCCTTGGAGTCAACAAACGGGTGAAGCAGTGCCTCGTGTCCCTTGGTAAGACGCACCATTGTTTCATATATAGCCGCATCGCCGTGAGGATTTAATTTCATCGTCTGACCGACAACATTAGCACTCTTTGTTCTCGCACCCGAAAGTAGTCCCATTTTATACATGGTGTAAAGCAGCTTACGGTGGGACGGCTTGAGTCCGTCAATCTCCGGTATAGCTCTGTCGCGGATAACGTACATTGCATACGGCATAAAGTTTGTGCGTATGGTGTCGGTTATAGCCTGATCGGTAATTTCTGCGGTAATACCGCTTGCAGTGCGTTCGATGTCTTTATTCTTACGTGCCATTTTTATCTCCGTTTCGTTGGATTTTATATTCTGCGCGCCTAATTAAAGTTTTACTGTTTCGTGTCCTGCCGCTTTTATCATACGGTTGTAAAGCGCAAGACCTATTCCACTTTTATCGGGAAGCTTTGCAAAGAAAACCTCGCATCCGTATTTATCAACATCCCTGAGTCTTGCGAAAAGACTCTTTGCCTCAGCTTCCGGAGTGTGCTCACCAAGCGAAAGCAACGTTGCGCCCGTACCGGCGAACATAGGAAGCTCGTCGTCAAACAGGAGAACTCCAACCTTTTGCACTTTCGCTGTTTCGGACACATATTTATGTATCGCGTGAATGTCGCCGTCAAGCAGTATGACCTTCGTACTCGGGGCATAGTGGCGGTACTTCATTCCGGGAGCCAACGGACGCTCACCCTCGGAAAGCTTGCCCGTGATCGCTTTGTCAAGCTTAACTTCGCCGACAAGCGAGAGCATTTCAAGCGTAATGCCGCCGGGACGCAGAAGCGTCAGCTCACCGTCATCTATCTTGACTATCGTGGATTCCACACCTATATCACATGAGCCGCCGCAAATTATCATGTCGGCTCTGGTGTTCATGTCCTCAATAACATGCTCAGGACATGTGGGACTCGGTCTGCCCGATATATTCGCGCTCGGTGCCGCCACGGGTACACCTGCCGCCTTTATAAGCTCACGCGCCCACTCGTTTGAGGGCACACGCACCGCAACGGTATCAAGTCCGCCTGTTACTGTGTCGGGGATGCACTCGCGCTTCTTCATAACCACAGTAATCGGACCCGGCATGAAAAGATCTGCAAGCTTATAGTAAAGCTCGTTTGTATAGCAGTATTTTTCGGCATCGGCAACATCCGAAAGATGCACGATCAGCGGATTATCGGAAGGTCTTCCCTTCGCCGCATATATTTTCGCCGCAGCATCCGGCGAGAGCGCATTAGCTCCAAGGCCGTAAACGGTTTCCGTTGGGAAAGCAACAAGTCCTCCCGCGCGAAGTATCTCACCGCCATCGGCAAATATTCTGTTGTTAGCCTCAAAATCGGCGCAAAGATACTCAATTTTCGTGTTCATCTATGTTCTCCGTTAACTGTTTGCAAGCTTCGCCGCGGTATCCGCCGTTGCGAGAGCGGTAAGCATTTCGTCAATATTTCCGTTAAGAAAATCCTCAAGCGAATGAAGCGTTAAACCGATTCTGTGGTCGGTTACGCGACTTTGCGGATAGTTGTACGTGCGTATACGCTCACTTCTATCACCCGTGCCGACCTGACTCTTACGCTCGGATGCAATCTTCGCATCCTGCTCCGCCTGCTTCATGTCGTAAAGCTTGGTTCGCAGAAGCTTCATCGCCTTGTCGCGGTTCTTAAACTGCGAGCGCTCGTCCTGACACTCGATAACAATACCCGTAGGCTTGTGAAGAAGACGTATAGCCGACTCGGTCTTGTTGACATGCTGACCGCCGGCACCGCTCGACTTTATTGTTTCAATCTCAAGATCGGACTGGTTTATCTCAATTTCAACATCCTCTGCCTCGGGAAGCACAGCGACTGTCGCAGTGGACGTCTGTATTCTTCCCTGCGACTCGGTAACGGGCACACGCTGTACGCGGTGCACACCAGACTCAAACTTAAGTCGCGAATATGCCCCCTCGCCCTCAACCATGAAGCTGACTTCCTTGAATCCGCCAAGCTCGGTTTCGTTTTCGCTTAAAATCTCACATTTCCAGCCAACAGACGCGGCGTACATCGTATACATACGGTAAAGCACATATGCAAACAGCGCCGCTTCCTCACCGCCCGCACCGCCGCGGATTTCGATAATTACGTTCTTTTCATCGTTCGGATCGTGCGGCAAAAGAAGTATCTGAAGCTCCTGTTCGAGCTTTGGAAGTGTTTCTTTAAGCTCTGCAAGCTCTTCTCTTGCAAGCTCCTCCATGTCGGGATCAAGCTTGTCCGCAAGCATCCCCTCGGTTTCGCGAAGCTGGGTTTCACACGCCACATATTCGCGGTACTTTTCGACAATAGGAGTCAGACGCTTGTGCTCGCGCATAAGCTTTGTATATTTTTCGTTGTCGCAGATTATTTCCGGCAATGCCAGATCCTCTGCCATTTTTTCGTAGTTTTGTTCGGTTATCTTAAGCTTTTCAAACATTCGTTAATCCTTAAAATTTATTTGTCAAATAATGAGTTCCAGTATAATTCCAAGCACCGCCGAGGACACATACAAAAGTCCGAGCAATGTAAAATTCTGCCTATGGTCACGGTTAACGCGAAACAGCACAAGCATACCAACGCCCGCACCGCTGCAAAGTGCGGCAACAAGCGAGCCATATCCTATCGCTCCGGCAACAAACAGCTCGGTTGTGATAACGCTTGCCGCGCAGTTTGGTATAAGTCCCACCAAAGCGGCAAGAATCGGCTGGAGAATGCTGTTGTTCATCAAAAGCACTCCGAGATTGTCCGAGCCGATAAAATCTATTACAAGGTGAAGCACATAGCTCGTTATAAACACAAACAGGTATATAGATACAGTACGGCGCAGAGCCGCAGAAAAAATCCCCTGTTTCGAATCACAGTGCTCACAGTGGTGATGCTCCCCGCCCTCGTGAACATGCTCATCGTGGTGATGAGCGTGTACGGAGGCGGTGTGCTTATCAACACCGATTAATTTGAATATAAGATTTGCAATAAATCCTATCGCTATCGCCCACACAAACTTGATAAGCATCGTTGGGAGCAGCCACTTCACCGCATCGGGACTCGCGGCGAGAATAGGCAACGCCTCGTCGGATGTGGCAATAAACACCGCCGCAACCGCGCCGATACTTATAAGCCGCTCCGAAAAGAGGTTGGCCGCGGCAACGGAAAATCCGCACTGCGGCAAAAGCCCGAGCGCCGATGCGCCGACAAGTCCGAGGCTTTTGTTTGAAAGAAGCGCTCGAAGCTTATCCATTGCCTTATGCTCTATAAACTCGATGAGAAGATACACCAAAAACAGCATAAAGAGCATATACCATGTATGCTCGAGCGTGTGAATCAGCGCATGCAGTGCATGATGAAGAAATTCAGTCATCTAATCAAACCGTATCAGCGAACGGTAAACGCAAGAATTGTGGTGGTGTCATACTTCTCGCCCACACGAAGCTTGGTTGACGGGAAACCCACGTGATTGGGGCTGTCGGGTGCATGCTGTGTTTCAAGGCAGACGCCGCTTCTGGGAACCTGCTTCATACCGTTTTTCATGTCAACGGGATCACTCATAACATTGCCCGAATAGAACTGTACGCCCGGCTGGTCGGTAAGAATGGACATAACACGTCCGGATTTTTCATCGTACATTTCGATCTGCTTCTTAACAGTGCCGTCAAAATCCTTCAGGATGAAGTTGTGGTCGAAACCAAGACCGAGCTTTATCTGCTCATCGTCCGAATCGATTCCCTCTCCGATAGGCTTCGCTTCGTTAAAGTCAAACGGAGTGCCGGCAACCTTGTATGCCGCACCGGTCGGGATAAGTCCCGCACCAACCTCGGTGATCTCATCGGAGTTTATCCAGAGATACTGGTCAAGCACAAGTCCCGAGTCAAATCCCGCCATGTTGAAGTAGCTGTGATTTGTGAGGTTTACAACGGTATCCTTGTCGCAGGTCGCCTCGTAGCGAATCTTCAGCTCATTGTTATCGGTGAGCGTATATGTCACCTTAACCTTTATCGTTCCGGGATAATTTTCGTCGTCCTCTGTGCTGGTGAGCGTGAGAATAACGCCGCGCTCTCCCACTTTTTCAAACGGAACGGCATCCCACATCTTCACGTTGAAGCCTTCGTTTCCGCCGTGGAGATGACACTTGCCGCCCTCGTTGAGCGCAAGCTGATATGTTATGCCGTTAAGTGTAAATCTGCCGTTTGCAATGCGGTTGCCGTAGCGACCGATGAGCGCGCCGTGATAACCGCCGCCGGTGAGATAACCCTCAACACTGTCAAAACCGCAGATAACATCTGCCATATTTCCCTCTCTGTCGGGCATAACGAGCTTTCTCAAAATACCGCCCATTGTGAGTATCTGCGCGGACGCTCCGTTCTTATTTGTGAGCGTATATGCGTACACCTCGCATCCGCAAGGCTTTTTTCCGAATAATTCTTTAACTATCATTTGCCTATTCCTTTCACGGGATTATTCACCGTAACCGTTGGGGTTCTGTGTCTGCCAATTTGAGCTGTCACGGCACATGTCGTCAATACCGAACTCTGCGCTCCAGCCAAGTACATCGCGCGCCTTTGCGGGATCTGCGTAGCACTCGTCAATATCACCGGGACGTCTGGGAGCTATTTTATACGGAACCGGCTTTCCGGTTGCCTTTTCGTAAGCCTTCACGATATCAAGCACAGAATATCCGTGACCGGTACCGACATTGAATACATCAAGTCCGGGCTTCTTCGTGAGCCACTCAAGGGCCGCAAGATGCGCCTTTGCAAGGTCAACAACGTGAATGTAATCGCGCACACCCGTACCGTCGTGAGTATCGTAGTCATCGCCGAATACAGAAAGATACTCGCGCTTGCCGATAGCAACCTGAGTTATGTACGGCATAAGGTTGTTGGGAATTCCGGCAGGGTCTTCGCCGATAAGTCCCGATGCATGCGCACCGATGGGATTGAAGTATCGGAGAATTGCGGTGTTCCACTCTGCGTCCGCCTTATAAAGGTCCTTCAGAATATGCTCGATCATGAGCTTTGTTTCGCCGTAAGGATTTGTTGTGCTGTTCGGAAAATCCTCGCGTATCGGCACGCTTTCAGGCTTGCCGTATACGGTTGCCGAAGAGGAAAATACAAGATTTTTGCAGTTGTACTTCGCCATAAGCTCACAAAGGTTAAGTGTGCTTATAAGATTGTTCTGATAATAGCGCAGCGGGATCTGGCAGGATTCACCAACCGCCTTGAGTCCTGCGAAATGGATAGCGGAATCGATCTTTTCTGATGCGAAAACCACCTCAAGCGCGCTCTTGTCGCAAAGGTCAACGTTGTAGGACTTGAAGTCCTTGCCGGTGATCTTTCTGATGCGCTCAAGCACAACAGGCTTGGAATTGCAGAAGTTGTCGGCAATAACAACCTCCTTGCCGATGTTAAGAAGTTCAACTACAGTATGGGAGCCAATAAAACCTGCTCCTCCGGTTACCAAAATAGACATAATCTTTCTCCCTGCAAACTATTATTTCCACAAACCGTCGGGATAAACACCCGCCTTGGTCTGCGACTTTATAAACTCAACAAATGTGGGCTTATCCTCGGCATATGTAACACCGTACCACTTCGCGCTCGTTTTAAGAACGCTTACATCGCACTCACCGCTGTCAATTCTGCTCTGCACCAAGAACGGTAAGAAATATTCAGCCTTCAGCGGATCCTTTGCCTCGGGAAGCTTATCGAGAAATTCGGCAAATCCCGTTTTCAGCATATCAAATATTGCAGGAGTGAACGCCCAGCAGTTCATGGAAACGACCGCATCTCTGTCAAGGTCGTGCCACTCATCGTTTTCAGAATACTGGATAACACCGTTATTCTCCTGAATCTTTGTACGCTCTACAACATTCTTAAGCTGTCCGTCGACAACGTTGCACACGCCTCTCGAAACATAACCGTTTTCGGTTATTGTATTCTCAAGCACATATCCAGCCATCGCAAAGTGATTCTTTCTGTCAGCAGCAGACATATAGTCGTAAAGCTGCCCAAATGCATCACGTCCGTAAAAATCATCGGAGTTGATGATTGCAAACGGCTCGTTTACAACCTCTGCCGCCATAAGTGCCGCATGTGCGGTTCCCCAAGGCTTTACGCGTCCGTCGGGTACGGAATATCCCTCGGGAATCTTATCAAGTGCCTGGAACACATATTCAACCTTTACAGCGCCCTCTATACGTGCGCCTACAGTTTCGCGGAATATTTCATAGTTTTCCTCTTTGATTATGAAAACCACCTTGTCAAAGCCGACCTTCACAGCATCGTATATCGAAAAGTCAACAATAAATTCGCCGTGGGGGGTAATCGGGTCGATCTGTTTAAGACCACCGTATCTGCTTCCCATTCCGGCTGCCATAATAACTAAAGTCATGATAATTTCTCCTTATGTATGTGTGTTTGTTATTCATCCATTTCAATGCCCATCTGTCCCATGAGCTTCTTGTTGAATTCCTCTGCCGTGTTGAATCCCATCTTCTTCTGACGGTTGTTCATAGCGGCAATCTCGAGGATGATCGCAAGATTTCGTCCGGGCTTTACGGGAATAGTTGTTGTGGGTATCTTTATACCGAGTATTTCGGTGTATTCGGACTCAAGGCCGAATCTGTCATACATTTTGCCCTGAACCCACGGCTCAAGGTTTATTATCATGTCAATCTTCTCGGTAAGCTTGACGGCACCCATACCGAATATGCGGCGGACGTCCACGATTCCGATACCGCGAAGCTCAACGTAGTGTCTTATTATCTCGGGTGCGCTTCCGACGAGCGTTTTAGCTGAAACTCGCTTTATTTCAACCGCATCGTCCGCGATGAGTCTGTGACCTCGCTTTACAAGCTCGATAGCCGTTTCGGATTTACCTACACCGGAGTCACCAAGGATAAGTACACCCTCGCCGTACACTTCAACGAGAACGCCGTGACGGGTGAGTCTTGGCGCGAGCTGAACATTAAGAAACGCGATGAGCGCCGCCATGAACGTACTTGTTGTGTCGGCGGTGCGGAGTATCGGCACATCAAAATATTCGCCAAGCTCCACAAATTCCGGAAACACCTCAAGCGATGAGGAAATAACAACTGCAACCGGCTTGCTCTCGAGAAATCCCATTATAGAATTGCGGCGAGTTTCCGTGTTCATCGCCTCAAGATATTTATATTCAACTTTTCCGATAATTTGAATTCTCTGCGGCTCGTAATGATCAAAAAATCCCGCAAGTTGAAGTCCGGGACGGTTAACATCCATAAGATGGACAAGGATACTATCTCCGTCCTCCGGCATATAAAATTTTTCAAGTGAAAATTCACTGATTATTTTAGAAAGTTCAACGCTGTATGTGTCTGTCATACGGTAATCCCATAAGGTTTGCCCTTATTTTTCCTTTCATTGTAATATGTACAAACTTATACAGTATATATTATACTACATTAGCAAGATTTTTTCAATACCTAAAACAAGATTTTTTCGTTATTTTACGGCGTTTTTTTAAGGATTTCAAGTTATAATCTTGACAAGCTCCCCATTATCTGTTATACTAATAGTGTCATATGACTGACGGAAGTGGAAATAACCACGGGGAGTATGACCGCTGTATGCCGACCGTCTGGGCGAATGTCCCGGATAGTGGGCATTTTTTTGTTACAAAATTCTTTTAGGTTAAGGAGAAAACTCATGAAAGAACTTGAACTCAAATACGGCTGTAACCCAAACCAGAAGCCCGCACGTGTCTTCATGAAAGACGGCGAACTTCCCTTTGAAGTCCTCAACGGACGTCCCGGCTTCATCAATCTGCTTGACGCTTTTAATTCCTGGCAGCTTGTTCGCGAGCTTAAAGAGGCAACCGGTCTTCCGGCAGCGGCTTCGTTTAAGCATGTTTCCCCGGCAGGCGCGGCTGTTGCCGTTCCGCTTGATGCAACGCTCGAGAAGATGTATTTTGTTGAAGGTGTTGAGCTCTCGCCTATCTGCACTGCATATATCCGTGCACGCGGCGCTGACAGAATGTCCAGCTACGGCGACTTCGTTGCACTCTCCGACGAGTGTGACGAGCAGACCGCATCCTTCCTTGCGCGTGAGGTATCTGACGGAATAATCGCTCCGTCCTACTCCGAAAAAGCGCTCGAAATTCTCAAAACCAAGCGCAAGGGTACCTACTGCGTAATCAAGATGGACACAAACTACATTCCTGCGGAAATCGAAACCAAAGAAGTATTCGGTATCACCTTCGAGCAGGGACGCAACAACATAAAGCTTGACAATTCCCTTTTTGACAATGTTGTAACCGATAACAAAAACATTCCTGACGCGGCAAAGCGTGACCTTCTCATCGCAATGATCACACTCAAATATACACAGTCCAACTCCGTTTGCTACGCATACGGCGGTCAAGCGATCGGCATCGGCGCCGGTCAGCAGTCGCGTATCCACTGCACAAGACTTGCCGGCAATAAGGCTGACATATGGTTCATGCGCTCGCATCCCAAGGTACTCGCACTTCCCTTTAAGGATGAAATCCGCCGTCCCGACAGAGATAACACGATCGACGTGTACATCTCCGATGACTATCTCGATGTTATCGGCGATGATGTATGGCAGAACTACTTCACCGCAAAACCCGAGCCGCTCACACGCGAGGAAAAGCGTGCATGGCTCGATAAGGTAAGCGGCGTATCCCTCGGCTCGGATGCGTTCTTCCCGTTCGGCGACAACATCGAGCGCGCCCACAGAAGCGGTGTTTCTTATATCGTTGAAGCCGGTGGCTCGGTTCGCGACGACAACGTTATCGAAACCTGCAACAAGTATAACATCGCCCTCGCAATGTGCGGCATCAGACTGTTCCACCACTGATATCAAAATATAAATACAAAGCCTCCCGATTTCTCGGGAGGCTTTGCTGTATATAATGTTGTGATGCACTTTAACTTATATCTTCCACTTGATGTTGCCAACTACAGCATCGGCACGAAACGCTTCGCTCTTGCTCTGCGCCGCACGAAGAATGCGCAGGAATGATTCACATTCGTCGGAAAGCTTTTCGTAAGCGTCGTCAAGTCCGACAACACGTACATGTACGGGATAATCACCCATTGCAAGTGCTGCAACGCGCTCGCAAAGTGCGCGCCAGATATCCCCCTTCAGCACACGTGTCATATCTATAGAGAATGCGCGCGCAAGTCTGAAAATAAATCCAGCACGAGTGTTGCATCCCTCAAAATTTGCTATATATACTCTAACAGTTTGCTTCATTGCAGCCGTCATAATCGACCTCCGAAAACGCACCGAATATTTGTTCGGTTTTCCTTGTGAGATCATTATAGCACAAATGTTCGGTCTTGTCAATAGCTTTTTGAAAATTTATTTTTATATTTTTCAAAGTGCATGAAAGTCCTTATTGTATCTGACATTTTTAAATAAACATCGGCAGTGTAATAACACTGCCGATGCTATTTATTCAATATTGTACACCGTATATCCGTTCGATTCAAGCGTTTTTTTGAAACTCTCCAAACGTTCGATCTGCGCATCCGTCAGAGGCTTTGAAAAGATTTTCTGAATAAGTGTTTGCCCCACGCCAAGCTTAACATGACCGATGTTGTAAAACTCAATATACGCCTCTTTACCGTTATTGACACAGTCGCCAACACAGCGAAGTGAGCCGTCCTCAAGGTTTACATCCGCATGGCGGTATGCCCACGTATTAGCGCAGGACGCAAGCTCGATATATGCCTCATTTCCCTGCTTATTCTTATATTTAATGCGTTCTTTTCCAACCTTGATCACATTCTTTACATCTATCATTGTCATATCTCCATCGAATTAATTGCCGCGTGCGATACTGATGTTTGCAAGATGCTCCTTATCGGTTTTTGCAAACAACATACGGCCGCTTGAATCGGAAACAAAATAGAAGTAATCCGATTCGTTTGGATAAAGCGCATATTTTATAGAGTTAAGACCTGGATTTGCAATAGGTCCGGGAGGAAGCCCCTTGTTGGTGTATGTGTTGTACGGTGTTTCATAATCGGTATCCTCGCCCTGCATTGAGTCAGGTCTTCCGCCAAGATCATGCTGCATTGCATACATTATCGTAGCATCCGAGTTAAGATACGGGTACGTTGCCGAATACTTAAGTCGGTTATGGAATACGGAGGAAACAAATCCAAGCTCATCCGCATAACGGGTTTCCTTCTCAACCATAGACGCAAGTATTATCGCTTCGTCAACAGTTATGCCAAGCTGATCGCATCTTGCATAATAAGCCTCAACAAACTTGTTGTTAAAGTTGTCAAGCAATTTTTTGAGAACAGTAACCTCACTCGAATCCTGATAGAAGTTGTACGTATCCGGGAATAGGTATCCCTCAAGTCGGTAAATACGGTCAGGGCTCACAGCAAGCCCCTTAAGGAAAGGATAGTCAAACGCATAGTTTTGTATAGCGTCCACAAATCCCTCTCTGGTTCCGATTCCCTTTGATACAAACAAATCTATAATCTCGTCAACAGTATATCCCTCGGGAATAGTAATACGCACTTCTACATGCGCACCGGTATTCTTACGGAAAGCCATACGCAGATAGTCGTAGTTAAGCGATGTGGAAAGTTCGTATGTTCCTGCAGCAAATTCCAGAGTTTTTCCTTTTGTTTTGAGATTACTCCACATTTTAAAAGCCCACTTGTACTTAATAGCACCGGCATCGTAAAGTGCATCAGTGATATCGTCAATAGTGGCATACTCGGGAATATTAACCGTAACTATCTTTTCATCGGATGTGAACTTAAAAACATCGTTTCCCACACCGATAATAAACACAGCAAGTCCAACTGATACCGCAATAATTGCAACTATATAGACAACTGCTTTTACAAGGCTAATAACCGCGCTTGTAGCGGAATCGGCAACGCCTTCATCGCGTCTCACCCGCCTTGTATTTCTTGTATAGGTTATCTCATCAATCTCGAAATCATCGTTTTCTGTGCGTTTTTCTGTCTGCGGCCTAATGTCGGTGGCAGACACAGGCGTCAAACCGTTCTGTGGAGAAATAGGCTTAACTTGACTGCGGTTTTGCACAGGACGTGAAGAACTCGCAGAATTTTGTATGGAGGTTATCTTCGGACTTATTGCATCCCGTCCGCGTGAAGCACCTGCATTGGCGTGATTCTGAAGCGGATTCGGTGAAGCAGGCACAGAAGCCGGAGTACCGTTTTTCCCCCTCTCAGGAGCGGCAGAAGGCGCTCCTTTTCTGTTTGTCAGCGGAGTTACACGCTGGCCGTTCAAGTTGGAATTTTGCGGTTGCATCGCTCCCAACGGTACGGTAGGACGCTGCGGCTTTGCAGGTGTTTGAATTTGACTAAGGTTGTGCAAAGGCCGCTTTCCGGAAGCTTGCTGCACTTGTGTTGGCTTTGCAGTGTTGCTTTGAATATTGTTACTGTCTACGTGCGAAGGCATACGCCCTTGATTTACAGGTATCCTTGTGGGTGGATTGCCTTTACCGCTTGTATTGTTCCGCCCATTTGGAACGCTCTGCATCTTACCTGCTGACATAACCGGCGAAGGTCTTGCAGGTTCGCGAAGAAACTTCAGCGCTTCATCCTGATCGTATGAAACATCTGAGCGCTTATCTTTGTTATCTTCCATATATTGTACGGTTCCTTTCGAAAGGATCTATATTAGGAGAATGTAAATGCCGCCACGATAAATATAAGAAACGCAAATAGGAAAGGCGGAGCTAAAAGTACATCTGTATACTTTTTGATTCCGGATTTGGTATTGACACTGACATATTCAGCACTGCTTCCCGAAATCGAGTAGTTATGATATAAACGCTCGCACTCACCAAAAAGTGCTGTAAGGCACAGTAAGAACAGTCCGATCAAAGCAAATATCAAAAAGTTTATGCTCTGCGGTTTTGTTATAATGGTCCTGACGGTTTCTCCTGCTGCCAGCTCAAAAATATTATATATAAGGTGGCACAGCATGGATGCAAACACCGAGCGCGTTAAGTACATTACAAGTGCGAAAATGAGTCCTGCAAAGAAATATACCGGAAAATATCCGAAATTCATTCCAAACATCGCATAGAAAAGCGATGACGCAACAACCGCTGTGAGCGCACCGTTCGCTTCATATTCCGCACATAAAACTGAACGGAACAAGAACTCCTCGCAAACGGCAGGCACCAACGCAAGTGTAACAAGCGAATAAAGAACTCCCGGAGTATATCCACCCAGATAGTAGTAATACACCGAATACTCGCCTGCGATTGCCCCTACCTTGTAAAGAAAAAGCTTGATTACCGTGTCGCCGAGTATTAATGTTACAGTGGCCAGGAATGTGACAAGCAATTTCTCAATGCCAAACGGAGCTATACGAAGTCGCTTTACATATCCCTCGCCTTTTATTTTTGAATAAAAGGCCCCCGGAACTATAAGTATAGCCAATTGAAGAACAATTATCGCAAGACAAATATTCTCTTTGTATCCCAGGGCATCAAGATCAATATATCTGGACAGCGCCAAAAGCACAAATACCACAATAAATAAAATCGGCGCCATAAAAGTTGATTTTACTTTCATTATATGCTCCAAAAGTTATTTTTTATCAATAACGCGAAGTCCCTTTTCGGTTACAATGAAGTCTACAGACAAATCGAAGCGTCCTCTGGGGAGCATATCGATTATATAGTCGCTGTAGATCATTCCCACCTTGGAACCCATATACGAGCCGAGATATCTGTCGTAATATCCCTTTCCGTATCCAAGTCTGTATCCGGCCTTATCGTAAACGAGTGCCGGGATGATGCAGGCGGTGGGCACCGTGGAATCACGCTCATAGATCGGAAGATCCACAGTCGGCTCAAGAAGACCGTATGCACCGGGCTTCAGCTGATCAAGAGATGTGACAAAGTGATATTCCATGTCATGCGTTTCAGGTATACAGCGAGGAAACGCAACCATCTTTCCGTCTGCAAGCGCACGCTCGGCTATCGGAATAACATTCACCTCATCCGCCTTGGGCGAATACATGAGCAGTACAGACGAATAGCGATATGTGGCAAGATTACAGAACGCACTGCATATTTTATTATCCATCGCCTTCTTCACATCGGCCGGCAGAGCCATGCGAAGCGCTTTATATTTTTCGCGTATATCGTTTTTCCTTTTTCTTATCTCGTACATTTACTTCCTCGCTCTTTTTATCTGCAATCGTTAAGCCTGAACAGCTTTATACAGTTCATCTGCTTTTTCGTCTGACACAAGCACTTTGACAAGCTCAAGACCGAACTCAAGTGCAACGCCCATTCCCTTGCCGGTGATATAAAGCCCGTCACGAGCCACCTTTTTATCGGAGATCTTTGCACCGTGAAGTTTGTCCTCAAATCCGGGGTAACAGATAGCCTCATGTCCGTTTAGCACACCGCGTTCGCCAAGTATAAGAGGTGCCGCACATATAGCCGCGAGGTATTTCTTATTTTCAAGTGCATAGTCGATAAAACTGTTTACTGTTTCATCAGCCTGCAAATTAAGTGTTCCCGGCATGCCGCCCGGGAGGATGACCATATCCGCAGGATTCTTTTTAAGTAATTCTGCCGCCTCATAGGTCGTAACATCGGCAATCACATCAATACCGTGAGAACCACGGATAACCTTTCCGCCAACGCCCACAGTCATTATCTTAACGCCGGCGCGTCTTAAAAGGTCGAGCGGACAAAGCGCTTCCACCTCTTCAAATCCCTCGGCAAGAAACATATAAACCATACTGCACCTCCGAAAATGTATATTAAGTATTATATCAACCTTTTAGAAAAATATTGTATACCGGAGCTAAATCTTACAGAACCAGTCCGGTTTTCGATGCTACAACGTCAACGATCTGTGCGAAAATTTCTTCTCTTGTGCGTATTCCGTTCTCGTTGTAGCACTTTATCTTCGTCCAGCCAAGCTTTTCGCATGCGAACTGCGCAGCATCATAACTGCGTCGCATGAAATCCGCATCCTTTTCGTGTATATCCATCTTACGTCCAGTCTGGTCGGAACGGCTTGCAACGAGCGCAGCCGAGTGCTCGGGGAGAAGTTCAAGATACATCACAAGATCAGGGGACGGAAGACCGAGTTTTATAAACTCAAAATCCCAAAGCCAATCAAGGAAGGAGTCCCACATATCGCGAGGGAGCTTTGAGAGCTGGTGAACAGCGTTAGCTGATGTGTAGCGGTTAGCCACAATAACCTTGTCCAGCGAGTCGTAATCCGCTTTCCAATCGCTCTTATACGATGCATATCTGTCACACGCGAAGAACGTGGACGCCGCATAGGCATTTGTATCCGACGGGCGGTTTCCGAGCTTTCCGTCAAGATACATTCTTACAAGTGCAGAAGATTCGTTTGAATACATAGGAAAGCTCAGCGAGCGAACCTGATATCCCTCAATTTTGAGGTGATTGACAAGTCGGTTTGACTGCGTTTCCTTGCCGGAACCGTCAAGACCGTCTATTGCGATAAACGTGGACATTTTTTATGACCATAGCTTTCGCTTTGCGAAAGCTTCCTTTCTCCCCTTCTTGGGGCACAGTTTGCGTAGCAAAACTTTAGTCGAAGACTAAAGTAGAGCCACAAAAGGGAGTTTGAAAATTTATTTTCAAAATTAAATCCTTTCTTTTGACGTATAAAACCGTCGTTTTGTTCCATAGAAATTATTCTCCGCGACGAAGTTCCATTTCCATATACTCTTCCTTGGAAATGAGGACATCACGCGGCTTTTGTCCCTGCGGAGCGCTTACAATACCCATTTGCTCCATTGTGTCGATAAGCTTCGCAGCACGTCCGTAACCAAGCTGCAAACGGCGCTGTATCAGCGAGGTCGATATCTTTCCTGCCTCAACAGCAAGCTGTATCGCAGGACGGAGCATAGGATCGCCGTCGTTAGCCTCCTCGTCACCGTCACCAAGTACAGTCGCCTTCTTGTTTCCGCAAAGCTGTGCTTCGCGCTCGATGCTATCGATAACACTCTGGTCATATTCGCGAGTGCCGTAGTTATTCTTGATGAACGACGTTACGGCTTCAACCTCATCGTCCGACACAAACGAGCCTTGAACACGCATCGGCTTTATGCATCCGACAGGCGAGAACAGCATATCACCGCGACCGATAAGCTTCTCTGCTCCGGCAACGTCGATAATAGTTCTCGAGTCGATCTGCGAAACGGTGGTAAACGCAATTCGCGAGGGGACATTTGCCTTGATAAGACCGGTGATAACGTCAACAGACGGACGCTGTGTACCGATTATAAGGTGCATACCTGCGGCACGCGCCTTCTGTGCAATGCGGCATATTGCTTCCTCAACGTCATCCTTTGCGGTCATCATAAGGTCAGCAAGCTCGTCTATGATTATAACGATCTGCGGGAGCTTTTCCGCATCGGGATCGTTTGCGATAGAATCGTTGTAGCCCTTGATATTACGTACGCCCGCGCCCTCAATAAGCTCGTAGCGGCGTTCCATTTCGGTAACCGCCCAGTGAAGCGAGCCGGCAGCTTTCTTGGGGTCGGACACAACGGGAACAAGCAGATGCGGTATGCCGTTGTAAACATTAAGCTCAACCTTTTTGGGGTCGATAAGTATAAATTTAACCTCGTCCGGACGTGCTTTGTAGAGCATGGAGATAATAAGCGAGTTGATGCACACAGACTTACCGGAACCGGTTGTACCTGCGATAAGTAGGTGCGGCATCTTTGCGATATCAAGATAAATCGGATTGCCGGCTACGTCAACGCCAAGACCGGTGGTAACGCGGCTCTTCGATCCGTCAAAGGCATCGTTTTCGAGAAGCTCGCGGATATATACCGTAGACGTTGAACGGTTCGGCACCTCGATACCCACAGCCTCTTTTCCGGGGATAGGCGCTTCGATACGCACGCCGCTTGTTGCAAGGTGAAGCGCGATATCGTCAACAAGATTAAGAATTGAGCGAACCTTGGTGCCGACCTCCGGCTGAAGCTCGTAGCGCGTAATTGTGGGGCCGCGGGATACGTTGATTATCTTGGTCTTAACATTGAACGAGCGCAGTGTTTCAACGAGCTTTGTCGCAGTCTGCTGTATCTCTCCCGACATATCAACATTTGTGCCGGATGTGTCAAATCTTAAGAGCGAGAGCGGCGGGAAGATGTAATCGGGAATCTGCATCGGCTCCATTTTAACGGTGCCGTTTGTAATCTCGGCGTAAACATCTCCCTCGTCCGACGGATCGTCTTCGCCGAAATTATCGGCTGAGATCTCATCTTGAGTGAGCTTGCTCTTTTCAACCATGAGGTCGATTTCCGCGGATGTAACTATATCCGCGCCGCTGTTGTCCATAAAGTTTTCGTTGTTTTCGTTTGAATCAGACGGATCAACGAATATTTTTGAGAGGTCTATTTCCCCGTTATCCATTTCGGAAAGCTCCTGCGCGCCTGTGAGCGGCATCGGTGCTATAGGAGTGCGGGTTGATGTGCCGACAGTATACGGGGTATCGTTTGCCCCATCTTCGGAACAATCCTGCTCAACCTCGTTTTCGGCATCATAGAAATTCTCCGACTCTTCTTCAGAGCCAATATATTCTTCAACAGATCTGCGATTTTTAGCAAGCTTTCTCTCGTTTGCCGCTAAGCGCTGTGCGTCACGCTGGGCGATTCTTTGCTGTCTTTGAGCTTCATAATCGGCGACCATCTGCTCTCGTTCAGCTTGTACATTTGACATTCTTTCAGACAGCCCTGAACGCCATTCGCGAAATCCGGTAACAATATAGATGACAAACATGCGAGGAGTCATGCCAAATAAAAACATGCCAAAAAGCAACATCAGCGCTATTGAAAATATGAGAACACCTGCAAATCCAAGGGCATACCACAGTGCATTACCAAAGAAGCCGCCGATTGCTCCGCCACCTTTGGCATCGAGTCCGAGTTTGAACAAAGCCACGGGGTTAAATGTATCGGAACCTTCAAGTGCAGCGCGACGCGCGAACGCGTGTATAAGCACAGACAAAAACGAGCAGCAGATAAAGGAAAAAACAATTTTGTATTTCACTGAACCGCTGTCAACATCACGCTTCCAAAACCACGCCAGATTAAGAATCAAAAACGGCACGCACCAAGCGGCACCGGAAAATAAGCCAAAAAACAGATCTCTAAAAAATCCGCCAAGAAATCCGGTGGAGTCGGCTATGAAATAACTTATAATTATAAACAGCGCAAAAAGCCCCAAAATATACGGCATCAACTGATGCAAAAGCCGCGATGAGTCACCGACGCGTGTTTTCTTTTCTGTAACTTTATTATTTTTTACTTGTCGGTTGCCCGAATTATTTTTGCCACTTGTTTTTTTAGGAGGTGCTTTCTTTACAGGTGTATTTTTAGCAGGCATTTTTTGTCCTTTCTTTTAATGTATCTTAACGCCATTCTCGGCAATACTTTTATTACAAACACTTATACTATATTATTATACCATATATTTTACGAAATTACAACCCAAAATTTATGATAAATATGAAAATTTCAACACTTTTGAAGGGACATTGGAAGGTGTCCATAATAGGGCTTCTTTCATTTATGGCAGGAATAGTAAACGGATTTCTCGGAACCGGTGGGGGAATACTTCTTATGTACGCACTTTCCTTGGTCCCGGAAAATTCTGACAACTCGGTACGCGATAAATTTGCACAGGTAATTGCCATTGTACTGCCCTTATCGCTCATCTCTGTTATCACATACGGCAAATCTGTAAATTTAGAGTCTGCCGCCCCCTATATTCTTCCCGGGATAATCGGCGGAGTATGCGGAGCGGTTCTCCTTGATAAACTCAGCGTAAATCTTATAAAAAAGCTTTTTGCCGTTATGATATTATGGGCAGGAATAAATTTTTTGAGGTAGCTAATGCTTGATTTTTTCGTTGGATTTCTCACTTCTATACTGTCAGGACTCGGAATCGGCGGTGGCGGACTTCTCGTCATCTGGCTCGTACTTGTCAGAGGCGGAGATCAACTGGCATCTCAAGGCATAAACCTTGTATTCTTCTTATTTTCCTCAAGTGCCGCAATGATTGTGCATTTGATGAAACGCCGCATTAACTGGTATCTTGTAGGTTACATGATACTTTCGGGAAGTGTTGGCGCGCTGATTGGTAGCGTAATGGCAAAAAATATAGCTCCGGAAACCATACGGCTTGCCTTTGGCATGCTTTTGATAATTTCCGGAACCATCACATTATTTAAGAAAAACAAACCCCGATCCTGAGATCGGGGTTTGAAGTTAAAACTTATTTG
Source organism: Candidatus Flemingiibacterium sp. (assembly GCA_045636265.1). Classification (GTDB taxonomy): domain Bacteria; phylum Bacillota; class Clostridia; order Oscillospirales; family CAG-272; genus Flemingiibacterium. The sequence continues at coordinate 85,190 of JAZTXD010000074.1, read as the reverse complement.
AATTCGAGCATGAACTTAGCGAACACGTCAGCAGCCTGGCCACGGGTAGCATCCTTTGCAGGACCGAAAGTACCGTCGAGGTTACCGGTCATGATGCCCTTGTTGTCAGCCCAAAGAACTGCATCAACAGCCCAGCTGGAAACTCTCTTCTTATCCGAGTAGGTAAGTTCGCCTTCAACCGCGGTGTCATACTTCTTATACTGAGCATAACGGTAGGTCATAGTAGCGAGCTGCTCGTTGTTAAGTGTGGCATTGGGATCAAACTTGGTTGCGGAAACACCCTGTGTAATACCGGTTTCTGCTGCCCAAGTAACCGCCTTTTCGAACCAAGAGCCACTGGGAACGTCAGCAAACTTGGAAGAACCAACCGCAGGCTCACCCTCAATTCTGTAAAGAATGGTTACGAACTGAGCACGTGTGAGAGAAAGAAGCGGAGAGAACTTATCGGTAGCGGTACCAACCATGATACCGTTAACGTTTACATACTTAACACCGTCATAGTACCAAGCGGTTTCGTCAACGTCGGTGAAAGGATTAGCCCATGCGTAATTGTCGTCATTTACAGCAACAGAGCCACTCTGTGTGAACTTGATGTTGTTAGCAGTAGCAAAAGCGTGTGCATTGGAGTTAGCAGCTGCAGTAATTGTAAGCTTTGCAGAACCTGTGAATGCATCTGCATCGATAGTCTTAACAGAAGAAGCGATAGTAGCCTTGGTAAGAGCGGTGCAGTAACCAAAAGACTTGAAAGGAAGTTCCTTTACGCCTTCGGGAATAGTGATAGTTGTAAGACCGGACTCGTTGAACGCGCCGCTGCCGATGTAGTTAACGGTTGCGGGAAGAGTGATAGCTGCAAGAGCGCTGCATCCCTCGAACGCCATGTTGCCGATTCTGGTGGTGTTTGCGGAAAGGGTTACGGATGCAAGCTTGGTGCAGCCTGCAAAGGTGAGGTTGCGAATATCAGTTACATTTGCAGGAACAGCAACCTTGGTAAGAGCAGTACAGTCCTTGAATGCAGCAACGCCGATATCGCGAACGCTTGCGGGAATAGTTACGGAAGTGATAGCACTGCCGGCGAATGCATAATTACCGATGGAAGCAACGCCATCTTCAATAACAACGGAAGTATAGGTCTTGCCACTCCAGGGCGCCTTGCCTGCAGTATAGCTGTTCATGGGACCGGTACCGCTGATCTTGAGTACGCCGTCAGCAATTTCCCAAGTAACCTTTTCGCCGCAGAAAGCGCTGGTGGTATCAGCTGCGAATACGTTAATGGCAGCAGTGAAGAGCATCGCGCACGCCATTAATGCGCAGATAAATTTCATGGTTCTGGTTCTCATTGAGTTATCCTCCTTATGCACATGCATATATTTTTTATTTTTAAATTACACGCTGTTTGCAGTGTAATAATGAGACATTGAATTATTCCTGTTCTTTTGCCTTGCGTCTTTCGACAAGGTTGTGGATTCTTGTAACGGGATTGAGAAGAGCACTTATTGAGTGATCGTGGTTGAGTGTGTCGATTATGTACGAGATGTACTTGCACATATTAACCTCAACAAACCATTCGCGCGCTTTAAGCTCGTCCGTGCGGTAGATAAGATTTGTGGTGAAGATTCTGTCGATTATTCCCTCTTCGTATGCCGCATCAAATCTGTCAAGACCGTTGCAGAACAAACCGAATGTGGAGAATACGAAGATACGCTTTGCGCCCTTGCTTTTGAGCTGTCTTGCAACGTCAAGCATCGAGTCGCCCGAGCTTATCATGTCATCAACTACAATAGCATCTTTTCCGTGAAGATCACGTCCGAGATACTCATGCGCCTCGATCGGATTCTTACCGTCGATAACCACCGCGTAGTTACGGCGCTTATAGAACATACCAAGGTCAAGTCCGAGGACTGACGAATAGTACATACAGCGGCTCATACCGCCCTCGTCGGGAGATACAACCGACAGATGCTCGCGGTCAAGCTTTATGTCCGGAACATTGCGGCACAGCGCCTTTATCATCTGATATGTACAGCGTACGTTTTCGAATCCCGACAGCGGGATAGCGTTCTGTACTCTTGCATCGTGAGCGTCAAATGTAATGATGTTTGAAACGCCCATGTTGACAAGCTCCTGAAGCGCGGTTGCACAGTCAAGTGATTCGCGGGACGAACGCTTGTGCTGACGTCCCTCGTAGAGCATCGGCATTATTACGGAAATACGTCTGGCCTTACCTCCGATTGCCGCGATGATACGCTTGAGATCCTGATAGTGGTCGTCAGGACTCATCGGAACGGTCATTCCGTACATCTTATACGTAACGCCGTAGTTAAAGCAATCGTTTACAATGTAAACATCGTGTCCGCGAAGCGATTCGTGTATGTGGCACTTTGCTTCACCGGTACCGAAACGAGTACAGTCGGCCTGTACGACAAAAGACTCATCTGTTTTACGCCACTCTTTCAAATAGGCGTCAACCTGAGCAGTCAACTCTTCACAACCGCGAGTCCCTATCACACTGAGGTCGCCGTATAAAGTTTCGTTCATGATAGAATTTTCCTCCGAGAAAGTTTGAGATTTAGGCATGAAATTTCACGTCAAAATCCAATATGACCATAGTCACATGAATATTATAACACATAATTTCGGATTTTGAAAGAGGTTTTTTGATATTTTTATACTTTTATGAAAACTGTCTAAATTTGCCCTCTTTTTTTCGTCATTGTGACATATGAAGACCTCGTTTTTAAGGAAAAATCAAGTTAGTCGCCGCGCAGAAAATATATTCCTTGACAAAACCCAAATTTCTCACTATAATATTAGTGTAATTCACTTTTCAGAGGTATAATATGTCATCAAAAAAAATGCTCGGCAACCTTGCACTACTCATCGCCGCACTTCTTTGGGGATCCACCTTTGTAGCACAGAGCGTGGCAAGCGAAGCCGTTGAACCGTTCACCTTTTTAGCGTCCCGTTCCCTGCTCGGATTTATGTTTTTGATCCCCGTAAGCATCATAAAAGATTGCTTCACGAAAAATCGGAATACAGAACAAAGAACAACCAAATCGGACATAAAAACTCTCGTAATCGGCGGCGTCTGCTGCGGCGCAATGCTAACCGTCGCATCGGGACTCCAGCAGTTCGGCATGACCGCCGACAATTCCGGTAAAGCAGGCTTCATTACCGCCATGTACATTCTTCTTGTTCCCATACTCGGACTTTTCTTCAAAAAGAGGGTTACACCTATAATCTGGTGCTGTGTGGGAATGGGTGTCATCGGTCTTTATCTGCTCTGTATGACCGACGGACTCAAGCTCGCAACAAGCGATATTTTCCTTATGATCTGTGCCGTAGCCTTTTCGGGACACATTCTTATAGTGGATCACTTTTCGCCCAAAGTTGACGGCGTAAAGCTCTCGTGCATACAGTTCTTTGTAACATTCGTTTTCGCGACGGTTCTCGCGCTGATATTCGAGGATACATCAATGTCAACAATCCTCGCCGCATGGTTCCCGATAGCATACGCAGGCATCCTCTCAAGCGGTATTGCTTACACGCTTCAGATCGTTGGACAAAAGCACACAGATCCTACAGTCGCTTCCCTGCTTATGAGCCTTGAATCAGTATTCGCAGTGCTCACAAGCATGGTCGTGCTTACCCAGTTCCCCAGCGGACGCGAGCTTGCAGGCTCTGTTATTATGTTCGCGGCAATTATAATCTCGCAGCTTCCCGAAAGAAAGAAGAAATAGCATCAAAAAAATCAATGTCCGCCGATTACATCGGCGGACATTTTTATTTTGCATTGCTGTGTTTAAGTTATTATTTTCTCTTTTGATCCGGTTAAAATATATCTTTCGAAATACTGCCAATACAGACGGCGGAAGTTGTAAACATCAAGGAAATCGTTGAGCTCTATCTCGCTTCTGAAGAGGAACTGGTCAAATGTCTTCTTTGCGCTTTCAATAAGTGCCTCATCCTTGAGGATGTACGCGGTAACAGTATCGGCGTAGTTACGGCAGAAGTCGGCGTGATATTCGAGATGCTTCCAGTTGATATCCTTGTTTGCGTTCTTCTTGATATACTTCATATCGAAAGCTTCAACAACACACTTCGCCTCGCGAAGCTGTGCCATCATCTGCTCGTCCGAAATCGGCTTCTCGCCTCTTACATAAGCGGGACAGTAGAGTTTCGAGAGCGTTGACATGTACTCCTGTACAGCCTTTGCGTCTTCTCCAAATGCCGCGGTGAAATATTCCTCGCAAACATCCTCAAACTTGGAGTTCTTGTTCCACAGAGCCTTTGACATAGCGTATACGGGAAGACCGGTCGGGAATGCCGCACGCTGTGTCTGGCAGCTTACCATGCCGTGAAGTCCTATCTTCTCAAGGTTAGCCATGTCGCTGTGGAGTATACGCGCACACTCGTAGTAACCGGGATCGAGGTAGTGGTCCCACATGAGGTGGTAGTCGTAGTCAAAGCTGTCGCCGGAGAGCTGCTCATCCTGCCAATGTCTGAGTCTTTCAACATTCTCCTCAACACTTGAAGGCATAACGAGCTTATTGCGCTCATACGGCTGAAGCTCGAATTTCATGTTGGGATCGAAATCCGCAAACGCCTTTGTGTATGTACGGTGAATGGGCGCGAACATAAGAACAAATCTGTCCTGATTCTTTATCTTGAGTTTTTCGGGCCACCAGAGAAGGTCGCAGTAAATAAGGCATACTATCTTGATGTCAATTCCCTCTGCCGTGAGCTTCTCGTCAAGCTCATTCAGCAAGCGAACATACTGATCTGCGGGAATCATCTTCTGACATTCCTCGCACTCGCAGTGGTTGTTGCTTCCATCGGCAAGCCAGAAGTGTAAGAAGTTCACCGCCGGATGAACCTTGCAGTACTTCACGATAGCATTTGTCATTATATCGCGTGTTTCCTGATTGGAATAGCAAAGATTTGTGTTGAGCGCATCGCCGTTATGAAGCTCGCGCTTGCCGTTGAGCATAGCGAAGTGCTTGTATGCGCCTTCAGGTACCACGCCCTGATATTTACCCCAGATGGTTGCAGGGATACCAAAGGGAGTGCATGTCCAGCCGTGACCGGTTGCGTGATAGTCAAGACCGCGCTTGATAACCTCCTCCTCAAGACGGTTCCAGATGTGAGCGATGTCATCGTCCTCAACGTGAATCTTGGAGAGATAGGGGTTCGGCTCGTTGTAGTAACGCTTGAAGAATGCGCCCGGAATGTGGAACTGAACATAGTAGCCGTCCATACCAACCTTGGGAAGCCAGTCGATCATATTGTATGCATGCTCGTAGCTGATACCTCCCTCGATGCAGACACTGCGGTGACGGTAGGACGCCTGCTCACGAACGGATACGTTCATAATGCCGTCAAGGCATCTCTCGGGGATATCCTCGCACTCTCTGCCGGGACGGAGGAATCTGCATCCGAGCTCGTACATGAAGCGGTAAACCGCGATAAGCACAGCACGCTTGTTAGAGCCGGTGATAATACCGCCGCCGTTCTTAACGTCGATACGGATCTCGTCAAGGTCAGATGCGGGAACGCTTCCGTCAAGACCTACCCAGAGAATATCGCTTCTCGAGGTGTCGATCTCGTCATAGACACGTCCGTCGATGAAGGCGTACTTGTCCATTTTACGAAGCAGTCGCATAAGCTCGTCGAAAGCATATACGATCGTCGGGTCTTTTCCGATTCTTGCAATAGTAATGTTCATGGTATATATCCTTTCTGAAAATGATTACTTGGAGCAGTTTTTGAACTGATGGTTATATAAAAACTTCATATTAAAGCGGTCAAAGAAATCGCCGATGATCGGCTCAACGCGGGTAAGATATCCGTCAAATGCATCTATCGCATCTTTGATCATAGCCTCATCGTTCAAGGTGTACGCTGTGATCACATCAGCATACAGTTTGCAGTAATCTGCGTGGTATGCGAGGTGGTTCCAGTTAAGATTCTTGTGTTCCTTCTTGTGAATGTGATCAATACAGAAATTGTCAACAACCTGCTTGACTTCTTTGCACTGCTCTATCATCTGCTCGTGCGAAATAGGCTTCTCGCCTCTTATAAAGGACGGGCAGAAAAGATTTGAAATCTTTGCCATATACTCCTCAACAGCCTTTGCGTCCTCGCCGAATGCCGCCGTGAAATATTCAGCCGCAACATCCACGAACTTGGAGTTTTTATTCCAGAGCGCCTTTGCCATACCGTACATGGGCAGACCCGTCGGGAATGCAACACGCTGTCCCTGACAGCTTACCATGCCGTGAAGTCCTATTTTTTCAAGACCAACCATATCGTCGTGAAGTATGCGCGCGCAATCATAGTAGCCGGGGTCAACGTAGTGATCCCACATTAAGTGGTAGTCGAAATCGAAGCTATCGCCGGGAAGCTGGTTGTCCTGCCACTTCTTAAGCATAGCAACATTCTCCGCAACGCTTGAGGGCAGAACAAGCTTGTTACGCTCGTAAGGCTTCAGGGTTATTTTCTCATTCTCGTCGAAGCTTGCAAATGTGGTGGAATATGTACGGTCGATCGGCGCGAACATAAGAACGAATCTGTCGGGATTTGCAATTTTCAGTTTCTCGGGCTCCCACAGAAGATCGCAGTACAGCAGGCAAACCACCTTTGTGTCAAGTCCTGCCGCCGTTAACTTTTCGTCAAGCTCGTTAAGAATCATTACATAGAAATCGGAGGGAGTCATTTTCTGACATTCCTCGCACTCACAGTGCCAGTTAACGCCGTCTGCAAGCCAGAAATGCATGAAGTTCACATCAGGGTGTTCCTTACAGTACTCCACTACAGCGTCATTCATTATGTCGCGTACTTCTTTCTTTGAGTAGCAAAGATTTGTCCACAGCGGACTTCCGGAGCGTAGCTGACGCTCACCGTTTACAAGTGCTACATATTCTTTTTCCTTTATGTCTTCGGGGATGTTATCCTTGGTAATCCCAAACGGCACGCACGTCCAGCCGTGACCTACAGCGTGGTAATCAAGCTTACGCTTGGCTATCTCGTGTTCAACCTGCCCCCAGATGTTCATGCACTCGTCCTCGGTAACATGTCTGAGCGGCATATGAGGGTTGTCCGCATTGTAGAAGCGAGTGAAATAGTCGGAGGGATTATGCATCTGTCTGAAATAACCGTTGAGTCCAACCTTGGGAAGCCAATCGATCATATTACAAACGTGCTCGTAGGAATTCGCGCCCTCAATACATACGCTGCGGTGACGGTAGGACGCCTTCTCGCTCACGGATACGTTGAGTATACCGTCAAGACAGCGCTCCGGGATATCCTCCGAATCTCTGCCGGGACGGAGGAATCTGCATCCAAGCTCGTACATAAAGCGGTAAACTGCGATAAGCACAGAACGCTCATTCGCGCCGGTGATTATGCCCGCTCCGTCCTTAACATCGATGCGGATCTCGTCAATATCAGATGCGGGAACGCTACCGTCAAGACCTATCCAGAGAATATCCTCTCTCTCGGTGATGCGCTCGTCATAGACGCGTCCGTCGATGAAGGCGTTCTTGTCCATTTTGCGAAGGAGTCGCATAAGCTCGTCAAAAGCGTACACGATAGTCGGATCTTTTCCGATTCTTGCAATTGTCATGTTCATATGTAGGTTCCTTTCCGGAAATAAAATTTTCAGTCTATCCACCACTCGGGAGTTATCTCGCCGAGCGTTACTGTCTTGCCTGTGGCATAGTCGAGCATGATCTCGATATCTTTATAATGTCCTGCCATTATCTGCACCATAAGCTCACGGCAAGCCCCACACGGAGCGCCACTTGAGCCGTCCGGCATGATGCAGAGAACTTTGTCAATCTCATGCTCACCGTTTGTGATCATATTAAAAATGGCGTTTCTCTCGGCGCAAATACCGAGCGTTGAGCATGTGTCGATGCACACTCCCGTGTATATTTTGCCGGACTTTGAGAGCACCGCCGCGGCTACCTCTCCGCACGTGACGTAGTCGGAAAGTCTGCGCTCACAAAGCCTTGCTTTTGCGGCATTGTACATTTCGGTCCAGATTTTATCCATGGCTCCCCCAAAAAATTAATAATTCTTAATGGATGGTTGTACCGAAGTTTACGACAATGGGCGCATGCCCAACCAAGACGAAACTTTAGCAACTTTAGGATATTTCTTACCGATTTTATCAGCCATCCACAGCACAGCAAAAGATGCCAAAAGCACAAATATCGTACCAAGCAATGCCTTTAAAGTGCTCACTTCGTACCAAACATCATAATGGAAAAATTTTTTTGATATCAACGAGCATACAAAAAATATCGGATATTGGAAGCACATCAGAAAAAGCGATTGTTGACCTATTTTTATAAGTATTCTATTAGCTGGGAGTAATCTGAAAACAAGTACCCACATAAGCACTCCGCTAACGGCGGCGATAACGAAATAAGCTATATTTCCAAAATATCCGCTTGCCATAGAAATTCGCGAATTAAGGATTCCACCAAATATTACCGAAAAAATTATCAATATCGGAAGTATGCATTTTTGAGTCAAAGACACTTTATTGTTCAGCAATTTGGGACGAAGTACAGCACCTAATCCATAGAAAAACATGGCGGGGATGACAAGGTTTAAAGTAAGAGGGAGAGTATTCAGCTCACAAACAAACGGGCTTATAACAAATGCAGCGCCGGTTATTAAAAAATCATGGATTCGAACGGCAGTAAGCGCATTGTAAACGATTTCGCATATAAACAGTGTAAGCAGAAACCATAGCGGTGTATTGGCTGGTTCTTTTCCTCCGATAAAGAACGTGCCTTGCAGTAGCACCGTTATATCGTCTATGCCAAAAACAACAAGAGCCAAGGCAACAATTAAGTCCCATGCCGCCAACGGAATTAACAAAGACTTAGCTTTTTTTGCAAGGAAAGTTCGAAAGTCATTTTGCTTTTTCGCCAGTATACCTGCCAGAAAGAAAAAAAGCGGCATGTGAAATGAGTATATGTAACGCTCTAAAGCAATGTGTGGATGAAGATGACCGAGAATCACCAAAATTGCGCCATACCCTTTCAGGCAATCAATCCAATCTATTTTCTTTTGCATTTTAAAACTATGTTCTCCTAATAGTGAATTTTGTTATATTCGGTAAAATAACAGTACCACACGCCATGTAGTTTTGCGGATAATCTGTACGCTTGTTTCCAAGCTATTTAGACATTTTCTGCCAAATCAAATTCCCCTTATAAAGTGAAGCCGCAGCAGTCATACAGTCATCAATACAATCTTCCAGCCAGTCGCTCACCACATCATAATTTTCATTGCAGCAAAACAAATAGCAGTTGTCATCGTTCGCATACTTGCAAATCGCAAAATAGCGGTAATAATCGGCAATCTCTCCGTTTGTGTACTTAATTGTGCCGTAATCGCCTTTTGGCGTATAGAATAAAACTACAGCACCGTCTAATTCTGACGGAAACATTTAATCACCTCGGAACTTGCGATAAATTCGATTGAAACAGAACTATTTTACAGTCAATACACACACGCACTCACAGTGCCCGGTTCGTGGGAACATATCAACCGGCGTCACCCTCTCACAGGTGTACGCCCCTGACAAAAGCGCAATATCTCTCGCGAGCGTGTCGGGGTTGCAGGAGATGTACACAATCCGCTTTGGCGCAAGCTCGGACAGCCGTGCGAGCAGCTCCGGTGCGCATCCCTTTCGTGGTGGGTCAAGTATTACCGCATCAAGTCCACCTTCTGCAATACGCGAAAGGTGACTGTCAAAATCCGCAGGATCAGCGGCATCGGCGCATACAAATTCCGCATTGTCAAAGCCGTTTATCTCGGCATTGCGCCTTGCGTTTTCAACCGCCTCTGGGACTATCTCAATTCCGTACAGCTTCGCATCGGGTGTGCATACGGACATTCCCACAGTACCTATACCGCAGAACAGATCGAGAACTCTCTCGCCCGGCTTGATATCGGCAAGTTCTGCTGCCTTTTTATACAACATTTCCGCCGCCTTGCGATTAACCTGCCAGAACGACTGCGGCGATATTTCAAACGTGCGCTCACAAAGCTTGTCAACGAGCTTTTCCTCGCCGAAAAGCAAACGGTAGTCGCGTCCGAGCACGACGTTTGTGTTTTTGTTGTTAATATTCTCCCACACACTTGCAATATCCGAAAATCTCTCGCAAAGTGCGTGTGTCAATTGTTCGATTTTCTTGTTTTTCTCGTTAATAACAAGGCACACCATAACCTTGCTCGCGGTTTCCGAGCGGCGCAGATAAAGATGACGCATAACACCGCGTCCCGTTTCTTCATCATAAGCCGACAGCTTGTTTTCGTCCATCCAAATGCGAACGAAATCCGCAATCTCTCCGAAGATCTCCGGCTGTAAGCGACATGAGCCGTCCTCGCACACGCACGGGATAATATCATGCGACTTTTCAGCGTAGAAGCCTATCGCAGTACGAACGGCTGTGTCCTTGCCCTTGCCAAGCTTTACGCTTCCGACGGGATACTGTGCCTTGTTGCGGTATCCGTCAAGCTCACCGGTAGTCATAACCGGCTGAGTGTCAAGCGACAGCCCTGCTTTTTTCATCGCAGCCTCTACACGTGAGCGCTTAAGTTCCAGCTCGTGCTCATATGTAATATATCTGTAAACGCATCCGCCGCAGCGCTTCGCGCTCACGCATCCGGGATCGATACGGTACGGCGAGGGCTTGATTATCTTCTCGATCTTGCCCACGTTATAATCGGACGCGACCTTGATGATCTTCACCTCAAGTTCGTCCCCGGTACATGCGCCGGACACAAAAGTAACAACGCCATCCAAACGTCCGACGCCGCATCCGAGATTATTTATATCAGTTATGGTTATCTTTGCGATATCGTTCTTTTTAGCGTTGTTTTTCTGTTTCATAATTCCTCTTTTTTCCAAAGAAAATATATAACAAAATCCCACCGAGCCGTGTGATACGAGATAAGAAAACCCTGCATGTGCAAGGTAGGTGCCCTCTCGTCTGTTTTGTGCTTCCAACGTCCGAGTCGTTCGTGCAGAAGCGCATGCGCTTCACAAATCAGGAACGGTCGGGAGGCCTGCATTCCCATCAGGCGAAGTCCGGGCTCCATTTAATTCTTCGTGGGTTTATATACTCGCATCATCACGCACTAAGCAGGATGTTTTGCGTACAGTCATCCGCGTCTTTGCGGGATGTCTTTTACTCTGATTTAAGTATACCACATTTCTGCGAAAAATACAAGTGTTTTTTATAAAGAATTATACTTTTTCAAAAAAAGAAAACGGGACATTAAATGCCCCGTTTGTCCCGTTTTGTCACTTTTCGCAATTACTTTCCTTCTTCGCCGCCGTCGTAATCAACCTCGTCAAAGAGGCTGTCCTCGAAAATGTCGGCAATGCGGTCGAACTCCTCATCGTCGTCGATTGTAACGAGAAGCTGTTCGCCGTTTTCGTCAACCTCACACTTTAAGATAACGTATTCCTCAGCCTCATTGTCCTGCTCGGGAATGAGCGCGAGGTACTCAACGCCCTCAACCTCAGCCTTCGCCAGGAATTTGAAGGTCAGCTCAGTGCCGTCTTCGTCTGTAAGAGTGTATATATCTTCTGTTTCGAAAAATTCTTCTGCCATGATACTTTCCTTTCAAGTATTTATTTCACTAATATGATACCATTGTTTTTATATTTTGTCAATACCGGACGGGGATTTTTCACAAATACTTGATTTTTGATGCTTTCGGTGGTATAATATACACAAATATACAGCAAGAAAGGAACACACAATGATAAAACACATAGTTTGCTTTAAACTCGCCGAACCCACCGAAGAGGCTTGCCTTAAATGTAAGGAGGTTCTCCTCTCCATGCGCACAAACGTTCCCATGCTTCGCGACATCGAGGTCGGCACAGATTTTCTCCATTCTGCGCGTTCATATGACGTATACCTCGCAGTTACCCTCGACGACCGTGCATCCCTTGACGCATATCAGAAGGATGAGTACCACTGCAGTGTTGTAAAAAAGCACATGCACGCAGTTACCGCATCAAGCGTAGCGGTAGATTTTGAAATATGACCCCAACAAAAAGAGCCGCAACGCCAGAAAAGCGTACGGCTCTTTGTTTTACTTGAACAGCTTGATTCGAAGTATTACAATCATGGCAACAAGGCTCGCAAGAAGTGAGCTGCCGATGATTATCGGGAATCCCCACGGATTTGAAGCGAGCGGCATGTTCGCTACATTCATACCGTAAGCGGAGAAAACCATCGTCGGGATCGCCATAACAACAGTGATTATAGCAAGCACCTTCATAGCAACGTTCAGATTGTTAGAAATGACAGATTCGAAAGTGTTTGACATACTCTCGAGAATATCCGTGTTTATTTTCGCCATCTCGATTGCCTGCTTGTTTTCGACTATTATGTCTTCGAGAAGTTCGGCATCCTCTTCATATTTCTTCACGAAATCAGTGCGCACAAGCTTTTCGAGCACCGCCTCGTTTGAACGGAGTCCAACTGTGAAGTAAACCAGCGACTTTTCGAGCTTCATTATCTCGAGCAACTGCTTATTCTTTTGTCCTTTGCCGAACTCAAGCTCGGTGCTGTCAGACTTTTTCTCTATGAGTCGCAGATATATCAGGAATCTGCGCGCTATTGCATAGAGTATCTGAAAAACAAAGCGTGACTGCTTTCCGGGATGAAAATCTCGTTCGGTTCCGTTGGCAAATCCTCGCAGGACGTGAGTATCCTTCGAGCAAACGGTTACAACACATCCGCCTGTAAGTATAATTGCGAGAGGGATTGTGGTGTAAAGTTCTCTCTCGGTATCCTCTTCGCGAGTAGGAATATTGACAAGTATCATTTTGTAGTTGTCATCCACCTCAACACGCGAACGCTCGTCGAGGTCGAGTGCCGCGCGAACAGCTTCTGGCGGAATGTCGAAGTTTGCCGCAGTGTCGCGTATTTCATCTGCAGTAGGATCGATAAGTGATACCCAACTGCCCGGTTCGGGAACCAGACGCTCTTCAATATTGTGATTGTCTTCGATATAGTATTTTATCATAACGAACACCTCCCGAACGAATTTTTAATACAGATACATTATACACCAATGGAGTGCTATCCGTCAACACACAAAAATAAAAGTTTACATTTTCACCCGTTGGTATTTTTTGAAAATGACTATTGACAAACTCCAGCGCACATGATATAATATCATGGTACAAAGGGATATAGCCAAGTCGGTAAAGGCACAGGACTTTGACTCCTGCACGCGTTGGTTCGAGTCCAACTATCCCTGCCAAAAATCCGATGCTTTCGCATCGGATTTTTCATTTATATCCGCAGGACAAAGCATCATTTAGCCGTAGGCTGAGGATTTAATCACGGCATAGCTACGATTTCATTCTTCTGCTTCTGTATCCTGATTCGAAATTACGAAACGGTTGAAATGTTTATACATTTATGATATAATAATATAATAAAGCAAAAGGGGGTATGAATATGGCAATTTCTTTTAATGAAATAGATAGCCTTGTATTATCAGTAATATATGAACACAATCAAATTAATCTTGTTAAATGGATCGCAATCATCGACTTTTATGAGCGGATAATTCTCACATTTGACGAATTGGGTGCCGCTTTAGAAAAACTGCAAAAAAGCGGTCTTGTGCAATTATCAAACAACAAATTCTCGCTTTCATCCGAAGCAGTAAAATTCTTTCCCCAAAAATTCATTATTCGTAACTATGAAAAAATATATAATAAACTTTCAAAGAAAGAGTACCTCGAAATCGCAGAAAGTAGATTCAAGATATCCGAAATCGAATATTCAGAAGCATTAAAGCAATATAGGAAGATGGCAAAGGGGAGTAATGCTTGATGCGGACCACATAGCCTTCGTTTACAAGCATGGTTTCCCCCGTCAGCCAACGGGTCAGCGCCACATCATCGCCAAGGGGGGAGCTCCCCTCGCGAGAAAAAGCCGTGCATCTGAATCGTAGGCACATCATAAAACTCCGTAAGTCACTTCTTTCGGAGTTTTATTTTTTATCAGCTGCGTTGACAAATCAGCGCTGTTGTGGTATAATGCATTGTACCTGATAAAATGTAAAACTGTAAAGGAGGCAACTTTTGCGGCATGAAAATCGGGAAAATATACACTGAAACAAAAATATTGCTGCGATCCATTCCCGCAACTGTTGTGACACTGTTTGCAGTCAGCGTTGTATGCATGAATCTGCTCGCGAACAAAACCCTGCTCCAGCTCGACTGGATAGCACTTGACGGTGGTATACTCATCTCCTGGCTCTCCTTTATGTGCATGGATATCATCACCAAGCATTTCGGACCAAAGGCATCCACAATCATTTCCATACACGCCGCGACAATAAATCTCCTTACCTGCCTGATTTTCTTCGTGGCAAGTATAATCCCCTCGAGTGCAAACGATTACTCGGCATTCGACACAATTTTCGGCGGAACATGGTTCGTTCTGCTCGGCAGTACGATAGCATTCCTTGCATCCGCCGTTATAAACAACACATTAAACAGCGCAATCGGCAGAATGTTCAAGAAAAATCCCGACGGAAAGCTTGCCTTTGCAATGCGCTCATACGTGTCAACCTTTATCGGTCAGTTTCTCGACAATTTTATTTTCTCGGTTATCGTTTTCGTCTTCTTCGCGCCGATTTTTTGGGACGGATTTTGTTGGACTTGGCTGCAATGCGCCACTTGTGCGCTCACCGGAGCCCTTGCGGAGCTTATAATGGAGATACTCTTCTCCCCCATCGGATACCGAATCACGAAAAAGTGGCAGAATGATAACATCGGCAAAGAATATTTTGAATACACTAAAAAGGAAAACAGCAAATGAAGATTTTGATCACGGGAACCTCTCAGGGCATCGGCAAGGCAATAGCCGAGCTGTTTTTGGAGCGCGGTCACTGCGTCATCGGTATAGACAGGCAAGTCAGCGGCATAGATCACCCCTCATACACCCACTTCGTGTGCGACGTACGCGACACAGAGCATCTGCCGCAGATTGACGGCGTGGAAATACTTATCAACAACGCCGGAACACAAAACGAAGCGGACATCGACATCAACCTCAAGGCGCTTATTCACATCACCGAAAAATACGGTGTACATCCGGCGGTAAAATCCGTACTGAACATCGGCTCGGCAAGCGCTCACACCGGCGCGGAGTTCCCAGAATACTGCGCAAGCAAGGGCGGCGTGCTCGCTTACACCAAGAATGTCGCCATGCGTATAGCTAAATACGGTGCTACCTGCAACAGCCTCGATCCCGGCGGAGTTATAACACCGCTCAACGAATGTGTAATGAGCGACCCGGTTCTCTGGGAGCAGATAATGAACGAAACTCCGCTAAGACGTTGGGCAAGTGCAGAGGAAATAGCCGAGTGGGCATATTTCCTGACCGTAACCAACACGTTCTGCACCGGTCAAAACATACTCGTTGACGGCGGCGAGTCGATAAACTATAACTTTATATGGAAAGACTGAAAAAGCACTATTGGCAGAGAAAAAATCCTCTGCCTTTTTTATTTGCGTGAGAAATGCTTGAAATATTCGCAAAATTGTGGTATAATGTAAAAAATGAAACGGGGGTGGACTTATGGGTAAAAAAGCTAAACGTAAAAACAATAAACAGCATCTTCGTCCACCGCTGACTTTTCTTGATAAAAGCATATATTTTTTATGTATAGTATTCTCGGTTTTGAGTGCGTTTGCATTAGTTTACTGTTTTGATGATATCAAAAATCTAATCGCGTTTAATAAGCCGAGTACTGTAGCTTACACAAGTAGTGCAAGTTTTTTGTTCGTCTTTCCCTTCATGCTGTTTCTTGAAATCAGTGCACTCATTCTTTTTATATCGGGTTGGGAATCAAAGAAACCTATTTTCGGAAGCAAAAAGTATAAGTACGGCGAATACCCATACAGAGAGGACTGTTTTCCGCTTTTTTCACGCAAAAAATATAATCTGCGGCAAAATCCTTCAAAAAAGAAGTTTATCCGGCGAATGGCAGCACTGTGGTGTTCGGTCTTGCTTGTGCTTGCTTGTTTGATTCCATTCGGTTTATTCGGACGCGATACACTATATGAGGACAATCACATTGAAAAAATCAACTTTCTCAACATAACAAGCGATATATACGACGCAGACAATTTTTCTCATTTGACAATTCGCACCAAATATGTTTCTAGCCCCAAAAGCCACAATTATTGGGCATATGAAATCACAATAGAAATGAAAGACGGAAAAGATTTCACATTTTCGAACATGGATTTCGATCGGCGCATGTCAGGGGTAAAGGATATTTGCCTTAATAAAATGCTCGAGATAAAAGGCTTATTCGCCCCCAATGCAATTACTGTGCAGAAATCCGAAAACATAAATAATGTGGCAGAACACTTGAATTTTAATGAACAGCAATTCGATAAATTGAAAGAGTTATTTTCAGAGTAATATGTTTTATAGGTTGTTAGTATCAACTTAACAAATTCTGTGATCAATTATTTCTATCTTGAGTCAAACGAATGCTTGAGCAATGTCAATTCCGAAAAATGGATCTTCAAACAAAACCGTGAATTATGACCACACAAAAAAGGAGCCATATGGCTCCTTTTTCTATTACTTCTTAAACTTTGAGAACAGTCCGCCGAGCGCTTCCTTGGCATCGTCAACCTTGTCAGCGATATCGCCGACAGCAAGCTTCGCCTTTACGCCGTCAACGATTTTGCTAACCATTTCATCGGGAAGATCAACTCCGAGAAGCTTCTCGATTGCCTTGATCGGTTCACTCTTGAACTGTGCCATGAGTCCTTTGTCTGCCTTTAATTTGGCAACAACCTGTTCAACTTTTTCTTTGATTTCGTCCATTATCTATATCCTCCAAATTTATTTTTTTGCTTTACATCAAAGCTGTTCCAAGAAAGTTTTCAGCTTACGCGCTATTACTACATGTCCCGCATCATTCGGATGCAAACCGTCCGGCATATAAAGCTCCTTGATTTCCGGAATATCCGGCTGTATGCCGCTTGTCGCGAACAAATCGAGCACCGGAAGCGAATAGAACTCTGCAACCTCTCGCATAATGTCAACATACTCCTTGAGTGTTGCCGCTGCCGCAGTTTTCGGACTCGGAGCATTAAGTCTTTCTCCACAGCGGTGGAGAGGTGTCATGATAACGATCGGCTTGCCGAGATACTTTTTGATAAGGCCTCTGAAAAGATAGTGGCAGGCACCGTAGAATGTTTCCGGAGTTCTGTCAAAAAAGCATCCAAGCGGAGCGATACCGTGACCGTAGTCGTTGGTTCCTCCGAAAACAACGACTGCATCGGCATCCTCCATCTGATCGAATCTTTCACAGAAGGAGTTTGTATCAACGAAGTCAAATCCCGATATCACACCTTTACCCGGTTCCTGAACGGCAATTCTCGTGCCGCTGATACCGTAGTTGCGCGCCTCTTTGAGGTTCGCCTCTCGCGAGAGTAGGGCGTGATAGATATTCTCGGGAGAACTTGCGCCGACGCCCTCGGTGATGCTGTCACCTAAAAAATTGATTATCTTTCCTTCTAACTGCATTTGCATCTCCTATTTAGTTTGCAATTCCCTGCTGCTCGATTACGGACTGTGCCATCTTGCGCTGTGCCATAACGAGCTTATAGTAAATGCCCTTATTCTCAAGCAGCTCGGTGTGCGTACCGAATTCCGACACGCGTCCCTTGTCGAGAACGAGCAGCTTATCCGCATTGCGAAGCGTTGACAAACGGTGTGCTATAGCAAATACGGTACGTCCGTCCGTGAGCTTATTGAGCGAATCCTGAATAAGCTTTTCGGTTTCAGTATCAAGCGCCGCCGTTGCTTCATCGAGGATAAGGATACGCGGATTATGGATGACCGCGCGCGCGATTGCGATACGCTGACGCTCACCGCCGGAGAGCGAATATCCCTTTTCGCCGACGAGCGTGTTATATCCCTCGGGCAGATTAAGTATGAAATCGTGCGCGTTTGCGATTCTCGCCGCGGCGATAACCTGCTCGTCGCTTGCGTGCGGCATAGCGTAGCGAATGTTGTCGCGGATAGTTCCCGAGAAGAGGAATGTTTCCTGAAGCACGACACCTATCTGCGTACGCAGCGCGTTCTGCGAAATATCCTTGATGTTTACGCCGTCAATCGAAATTGAACCTTCATTTACATCATAAAGACGCATGAGCAGATTTATAAGCGTTGTCTTACCCGAGCCGGAGTGACCGACAATACCGATCATCTCGCCGGGATTTACGTGGAACGACACATTTTCAAGCACGGGATTGTAGCTCTCGTAACCAAATGTTACGTTCTGAACGTCAACCTCGCCCTCTATACGGATATCTATAGGCAGGTCGATATCCTGGACTTCCTGATTTTCCTCGATAATTTCAAATATCTTGGAAAGACTGGTCAAGAAGTTACTGATGTTACGCGGGATGAAGGTTATGTACATCAGAGGAGCAAATATGATATTCGCATAGGAGTTGATCTGATGAAGCTCACCTACAAGCATATCGCCGTTAAACAGCAGGTGATTTCCGTACCACAGTATCAGATAGCTTCCGAATTTTATCGCAAAACCGAGGAGCGGAAAAATTGTATCAAACGCCTTTGCATTGCTCTCATTCTGAACCGACTGGCGGACAGAGGAGTCCTTGAAACGCTCTATCTCGCTCTTTTCGCGTCCGAAGCACTTAACTACACGGATACCGTTGAGGATATCCTGCAAAAGATGATTGGTACGTTGTGAGAGCACCCACAGTCTGCGGTTGCGCATCTGCACGAACTTCCAGAACTTCGACACTAAAAATACCACAAACGGTATCGGAACAAATACAAACAGCGCCATAATTGGGTTCAGAATAAGGAGCACAACAAGTCCCGTGAGGAACGAGAACACCTGCACAAACAGGTTTGGCAGCTGATTTACGATGAAGTCCTGCGCCACATTAACGTCACCGTTGATACGTCCCATAAGGTCGCCCGTTGACTTGCGCTGCAGCGAGGAAAGCGAAAGCGACTGCAGCTTTTCATAGAGTATGGTGCGCAGCATGAGGGTAAATTTATTACCCGTGATCGCGGCGAGTCGGCTTTGCAGTACAGCAAGCGCACGGTGCAGAACATCAAGCGAAACTATCGCCAGAACGATGAGCACAAACTGTCCCATCATGTTAGTCTGACCGTACTTATCGGTGTCAAGAATATAGTTGTTGAGCGCAATCTTCTGAATCTGCGGAACAACAAACTGGAACACTACATTGAATATCGCAACAAGGAACGGGAAACACATCATAAGACGAAGTCCCTTTGTCATTGCGAATACTTTTCTGTAGACCTCCATGTGGTCAAGGCAATACGGACAGATGTTGGTACCGCTTACAAACGGGCGTCCGCACTTCGGGCAGAAGCGCTCGCGCTCGGAGTTTGTGATCGGCTCATCCTTTGAGGTGTCCTCGGCGAGTATTTCACACGCCTTTACAATAACCGCATAACGCGGCAGATGACGGCCGGATACGAACTGACAGATAAGAGTGGTTCCCTCCCCAAAGTCAGCATAAAAGCCGCAGCTTCCGTACATAACCTCTGTTTTGAAGCCGGTAGCTCCCGCAATGTTATATTCGGCGAGAAGCTTATCGTCAAGCAGCTTGTATATTTTCTTGTTGGTTATCGCAATATAACCCGATACGAACCTGTCCTCTAAAATGTTAAACGGGACACAGTACATAAGCTTTTCACTCTCATGCTTCGTGGCATTGAGAACAGCCGCTTCTCGCTCGGGCAGATCAAACATAAGTCTCATAGACTCACTTCCTTCCCTTTTTACAGGTAGATCTCTATCTTCTTAAGACTTGCCGCATCAAGCTTTGCGGGATTATGTATCTCGAATACGTTACCGTCGATGTCGTTTATGAGAATACGTCCGTCCTCAAGAACACGTATGTTTGAAAATGGGTTGTTCATAACAAAAGTAACGTGTCCTGCAGTAGTTTCCGCTTCCCAATAAAGATATCCGAACTTATCCTTTACAGAGAATATCTTCAGTATCTGCGGGGTGAAATAACGTCTGTCAAGTTCTTCGGTAAGAAGCGCCTGAGTGTCAGCGTCAAAATCTGTGATACGGCGTATCATGCCGATTTCCTTGCCTCGTCCCTGCTTCTTGGAATCGGGTTGTCTTACAGAGAGAAACTCGTTCGGATTTGTTACCGGGAACGAGCGCAGTACAACCACGCGCTCAAAGCTCTCGGTTTCGCCCTCATCATTTGTAACAGTAAGGGAAATAAGGTTTCCGCCGGAGCGTGTAAACTTGGCGTTCTCCGGTGTGAGATTTATGGAAACGCGCTCGTTTTCAAGTATAAGGTCGCCGTCATCACCCTCGCCGAGAATATCGTTTTTCGGCTTGGCACTCGGCTTTTCAGTTGTTTTTTTGTTTTCTTCTGCCATGATTTTTGCCTCCTTTGATTCAAGTAGGATTTATGGTAGCAGTTATTTTTTACTTTAGTCAGTGCAAGAGATAATCGCCCCGTTGCCCCCGTCGAGCTTTGATCGAGCTTTGCGAAGCAAAGTCGCGACGGAGTCGCGAAGGTTCAATCCTCGCTCAGAGATAATTGCCCCGCCGCCCCACGTCGAAGTAGAAACGTCTTTGCCTTTGGCAAAGCTGCGACTTTGTCGCAGAGTTTCTTCTTCGCTCAGAGATAATTGCCCCGCAATTATCTCTTACATGCCGGCGATGATCTTCTTGTTAGCCTCATTCTGAAGCGTGTACAGTCTGAAGAATACACCCTTTTTGGCGAGAAGCTCGGCATGCGTGCCTTCCTCGGCAATTTCGCCGTTTTCGATTACAAAAAGATGATTGCAATCCTTAAGAGTGGACAGGCGATGCGCTATGGTTATCGTGGTTCTTCCCTTAATGAGAGAAGAGAGCGCATCCTGAATAAGACGCTCGGTTTCGGTATCCATTGCCGCTGTTGCCTCGTCGAGAATGAGTATTGACGGCGAGAGCAGAAGCGCTCTTGCTATCGAAATACGCTGTTTCTCGCCGCCGGACAGCGAACGGCTTCCCGTACCAACCATAGTTTCATATCCCTCTGGCAGACGGAGAATGAAGTCATGAGCGTTTGCAGCTTTTGCCGCCGCTATAATCTCATCCATTGTTGCCTCGGGACGTGCATAGCGGATGTTGTCTGCTATCGTACCTTTAAATAGGAATATTTCCTGCGAAACTATGGAAATATTGGTACGAAGTGAACTTGTTGCGATATCCTTTACATTGTATCCGTCAATGTATATCGAACCGCTGACGGTGTCGTAAAGACGGCTAATGAGATTCGCAATCGTTGACTTTCCGCTTCCCGTGTGACCCACAAGTCCGATGTGATCGCCCGCATTTATCTTGAGCGATACATTTTTGAGTATCGGTCTGTTTGCCGCGTAGTGGAAGCATACGTTCTTAAACTCAATATCGCCTGCAAGTCTGTCAAGATATATCGGATCCTTGGCATCGGTTATCTCGGGAACCGCGTCGGTAATCTCAAACATACGCTGAGCACAGTTTGCGGTATCCGTTACCATATTTGTGAAATTGGTAAAGAAGTTAAGCGGACCGAAGATCATGCCGATGTAGCCGAAATATGTTGCAAATTCACCGTATGTCATACGCTGATTCATAACCTCAACGCCGCCGAATCCCCAGATAACCTGGCTGGACATTGCAATAAGGAGTCCGACTACGGGGAAAATTGTGAGTGAAACAAGGTTTGTCTGAAGATTTGCCCTTGTCAGTCTGTTGGCATACTCATAAAATCTCGCGGTTTCCTCTGCTTCCTTGGAGAATGCCTTTACAACACGCACGCCGGTCAGAGAGTCGCCGAGAATCGCGTTAAGGCTCGAGGAACGGCGCCACTGCTTTGAGTACATGCGCCAGAGTTTGGGAAGCATAAACTTGAATATGCACACAATTATCGGCACGGGAATAAAGACGATAAGCGTCAGCTTCCAGTTAAGAATAAACAGAAAGACCGTAAGACCGATAAAGTTAAGTGCGTTTACAACGAAGTTAGGCACACCGTCAATAAAGAATGCACGTATTCTGTCGGCATCGTAGTTGACACGCGTTATAAGACGGCCTGTCTGATTATTGTTGAAGAAGGAAAGCGAAAGGCTTTGCAGCGATGTGAAAATTTCCGTCTTCATATTAAGCGTAACTCTTGTTGACATTACGGCGTTGGCTCTGTTTTGCAGTATCGAGATACCAAGCGAAAGCAGTGCCAATCCGAAGATCACGCCGATAATAGCGAGCAGCCATCCCGGCTTGTGAAGCGTACCCACAGCCTTGCCTGCGATAACGCCCGGCTCAGAGATTACCTGGTCATAGAGTATCTGGTTTGTTATTATAGGATTTATAAGCTGTATGCCCGATGTGGCAAGCATACAGAAAAGTACTGTAGCAAGCTGGAGTTTGAACGGCTTAAAGTATCCAAGAAGCCTTGCGAACACCGCTTTCTGGTTTGTGCAGTGATTGCATATTTTTCGCTCCTGGTCGTCGAATACCCTGCCGCATTTCGGACACTTCGCGTTGAACTGCTCAAATATCGGGTCATCGTCTTTGACGTCGTCGCCTCTGATGAGTCGGTTCATCAAATCGACAAAAGCGAAAAGCTTACGCTTTTTGGCATTGGTCGAATACGCGATGATCACTGTGGTTGCGTCCTTGTCGCGCTCTTTTTGGAGTTTTTTCTCCTCATCGTAGTCAAGACGCACGTCAGACGGCGTTATCTCAACCGCGTGTGGATGATCCTTTGCGAGCAGTCGGTTTGAGGAAACGAAGTTGTCAACGTAGGCGTCGGATACCCGGTTCATGTCAAATTCCCTGAAAACAGAATTTGCAAAGAGATCGGGAATGAAGAATTCCTTAACGTCCTTCGGCGCCTTTTTACTCTTTGAAGCCTTGGACTTGGCATCTTCAGCCGCCTTGCGCGCCTTCTTACGTTTTTCCTCGGTTTCGTGGTCCGACGTTACAGACATTGCATAAAGCTTTTTGTCTTTGGCATTGTATGCAAGGAATGTTTCGCCGAAGTTACCCTCGTGATTAAGGTCAAGCTCAAGCACCAGCTTAAGCTCATCAACATTGACTCCGTGCTCACGAAAACCGATACGTGCCTCCTCGGTCAATCTGTCAAGTGGTAACATAAAGGTGTACGATCAGGAAAATGCCCCGACCTTCTCCTTTCAAAATTTTAACATACCGTTATTTTTTAGAAAGTGTTGCAATATTTGCTACGATATGTTATTATAAATATACCATATTTTCCCGAAATTTCAAGTAGGATTCGGAAATTTATTTAATTTTGGCGATGAGTACAAAATTGTTGCTTTTATTTGTTGGTTATGCACTAACAAACTGTAGATTTTGAAAGGACGCTTTCGCGCGGCGGAAGCTTTGGTAAGATTATGTTCGGTATATTCAAAAAACTTTTTAAGCCAAAAGAAAATTCTGTAGCTTTCCGCGTAGAAATGGCAAACCGCCTCGCCGGTCGCGCCATTAAATACTGTGTCGAGCGTAACATGGAGGATAGCTCCGAGAAGGTCATAGGACACGCCGGTTCCCTCTCTATTAAAGATGACGAGTTCATCGTTCTCGCCAGTGCGGACATCGTGTTTCGCTGTAAGGTAACCGAGCTTCGCGCATGGGAGCTCATGAGTAACGACGGCGCTATGCTCACAGCCCCCGACCTCACCCAAAGCGGTAAGGAGCGAACAATCATTGTATATTACACGTATTATATCAAATAATTCCGTCAAAAGTCAAAATAGTGCAATTTTACAGCAAGATTATCTATTGACACTTTGCAGAAAATGCGGTATCATTTTTGTAGACGGATATATACCGTCATTTATTCAAAATGAAAATTCCAAATGTAAGGAGTAATACATATGAAACTGTCTGTACTTGCAAACTGTTACGGTTCAAAAACACTTGACGAAACGCTTTCGATTTTCTCAAAGCTCGGAGTTGAAGCTGTTGAGATCGGCGCCGGCGGATATCCCGGAAAGGCGCACTGCGATCCTGCCGCACTTCTGGCAGACGAGAAGAAATTCGCAGAATTCATGGCAACATTTAAGAAATATAATATCGAGCCGTGCGCTCTCGCTTGTCACGGAAATCCCGTGCACCCGAACAAAGAGATCGCAAACGGATACATTTCCGATTTCCGAGATGCAATTCTCCTCGCCGAGAAAATGGGACTCGACACCGTTATCACATTCTCCGGTTGCCCCGGTGACCATGACGGCGCAAAGTATCCGAACTGGGTAACCTGTCCGTGGCCCGAGGATTTCCTCGAGATTCTCGATTATCAGTGGGATGAAGTCCTCATCCCATACTGGAAAGAAGAAGTAAAGTTTGCTAACGCTCACGGCGTTACAAAGATCGCGCTTGAGATGCATCCCGGATTCTGTGTATACAACCCGGAAACGCTTCTTAAGCTGCGTGCCGCAGTAGGCCCGACAATCGGCGCAAACTTCGACCCCTCTCATCTTATCTGGCAGGGCATGGACCCCGTTGCCGCAATTCGCGAGCTTGAGGGCGCTATATATCACTTCCACGCAAAGGATACCAAGGTTGACGCTATCAACACCGCACGCAACGGTGTACTTGACACCAAGCACTACGGCGATGAGCTTCACCGCTCATGGGTATTCCGTGCACTCGGCTACGGAAACGACGTTGCATACTGGAAGGATATCGCATCTGCACTTCGCCTTGTCGGATACGATAAGGTTATGAGCATTGAGCACGAGGACAGCCTCATGAGCATCGACGAGGGTCTTACAAAGGCTGTTGCCGTTTTGAAGGAAGTTATTATGAAGGATCCCAAGCCTTCTACCATGTCTTGGGCGTAAATTACTGTATATAGGTGAAACTTGAAATGAAAAACTTAGTTGTTGTCGGATACGGCGGAATGGGTGGCTGGCACGTTGAGCGTGCCATCAAAAGCGATGTTGTAAAGCTCCTCGGAGTTTACGATATCAAGCCCGAAAAAAATGAACTTGCAAAATCCCGCGGTATTTTCGCGTACGATTCATACGATGCAGTTCTGTCCGACGAAAATGTTGATATTATAACAGTCGCAATACCGAACGATCAGCATAAAGATGTTGTTATCCGCGCGCTTGAGGCAGGCAAAAACGTTATCTGCGAAAAGCCGGTAACACCCTGCTCCGCTGATCTTGCCGATATGATAAACGCGGCAAACAAAGCCGGAAAGATATTCTCGGTTCACCAGAACCGCCGCTTTGACGTTGACACGCTCGCAATCAAGAAGCTTTACGAAAGCGGCGAGATCGGCGAGGTGTTCAACATTGAGTCGCGTGTTCACGGCTCGCGCGGAATTCCGTCCGACTGGCGCGGAATGAAAAAGTACGGCGGCGGCATGATCTATGACTGGGGCATACATCTGATTGACCAGATCCTTCAGATAGTTCCCTCAAAGATCGACACCGTATTCTGCCGACTGGACCACATCACAAACGATGAGGTTGACGACGGATTTAAGCTTGAGCTTATGTTTGAGAACGGTTGCCGCGCATACATCGAGCTTGGAACATACAACTTCATCCCCCTGCCCCGTTTCTATATGCAGGGTATGAAGGGTACGGCACTTATAACCGATTGGCGCGAGAACTGCAAGGTCACCAAGTGTAAGGCGTGGCACGAATCCGACGTTATGCCGGTTGAAACCGCGGCTGGACTCACAAAGACAATGGCACCGCGCGACCATATAACCGTTGACGAATACGAGTGCGAGCGCCCTGTGTCCGACGTACACGACTATTACCGCAACTTCACTCGTGCAATAGACGGCATCGAGCCTCAGATAGTAACACATGAGGAAATGATGCTTGACATAAAGGTTATGGAAGCGGCGTTTGAGTCCGCAAGACTCGGTCAGGTTATAAAATTTAGTTGATAAATATGGGTGAGGGACAATTTATGTTCCCTCACCCATTGCTTTTTCTATTCGGTTGTGGTATAATTGAGAAAACACTACATTTCAGGAGAACAACACTATGGCAATGGTAGATCTGCTTGACATGCATAAATACTTCATCCTCCAGCATTTAGGTGAAGGTGATATTGCTGTCGATTACACAATGGGCAACGGACACGATACAGAATTCCTCTCAAAAACCGTAGGTCCCACCGGACACGTATACGCGTTTGACATTCAGGAGGCGGCGGTGGAGTCAACTCGCAAGAATCTCGCCGCGGCAAACTGCCCGGAAAACTATACGCTTATCCACAAGTCCCACCACTTAGTGAAAGACTTTGTCAACGAAAAGGTAAAGGCAGGAATGTTCAACCTCGGCTATCTTCCCGGCAGTGACAAATCCATAACCACAATGCGCGACACCACGCTTGCCGCCATTGATGCCGCTATCGACCTTATGGACAAGGATGCGATAATCCTCATCGCCGTTTACCCCGGTCACGCCGAGGGCGACATT
Organism: Candidatus Flemingiibacterium sp.; assembly: GCA_045636265.1. Classification (GTDB taxonomy): domain Bacteria; phylum Bacillota; class Clostridia; order Oscillospirales; family CAG-272; genus Flemingiibacterium. Next base: position 58,623 of record JAZTXD010000074.1, on the reverse strand, counting down.
GAGGGCAGACTCGTCGGCGAGCGCCTCGCCTTGCTCGATAGAAAAAAGTACACCGTGGCATGCTTCAAAATGGTGAACTCCCCCACAAGTCCATTCTTCTACATAATCGAGAGCAGATAATGTCAAAGTCATTTCTCAACATCATAACGCTTGACGGGCGTGAGATACGCGTTGCCGAGTTTGGTTTTCTCGCTGATTCGCCCTCATTTGACGGGGACTCAATAGTCTTCCGTCACGGCGAAAAATATAAGCGCATCGACCTCATAAGCGGTGTCATCTCAAAATCAGAACCGCCGACACGCTGTGCAGGCACTTCCCCCAACGGCAAATATTCAGTTCGCCTTAACTTTACCTCGCCACTTACCGACGGTCGCGGATATTGTGAAATGGTACTTCGCAACACGCTGAGCGGCAACGAACAGGTACTTGTTCGCTTTATGGGATGTGACGGTTCTATCGGCGCAATGCCGTTTTCTGCGGACGGTCAGAAAATTGTGTTCTTCGGTTATCCCGAGGATGGGAATATGTGAGAATAAATATTTAGCGCACCTGCGATGTCGCAGGTGCGCTTTTCCATTACTTTTCCCCGCCCGTCCAATTAATGCGGTCAAATATACTTCTTACCGGAATTATATCAGCGCCGTCAAACTTGAGCTTTTTGCCTGCACGCTCGCGAAGCTCGAGGTTGCGCGCCGGCACGATTATCTTCTTAAATCCAAGGCGTACCGCCTCTGACACTCTCTGCTCGAAATTTTGCACCGCGCGGCATTCGCCGGCAAGTCCTATCTCACCGATGGCGATAAGATCGTCCGCAACAGCCTCGTCCTTGATCGAGGATATGAGCGCAAGCGCGACGGCGAGGTCTGCGGCAGGCTCGTCGATATGAAGGCCGCCGATTACGTTGAGATATGCGTCGTTTATCGAGAAACGGTAACCGAGGCGCTTTTCGAGCACCGCCAAAATAAGGCACATACGGTTGTAGTCAATGCCGTTGGATGTACGGCGCGGCGACGGGTATGACGTCTGCGTAACAAGTGCCTGAACTTCCGCGATTATCGGGCGTGTGCCCTCCATAACGCATACGGCACAGTTGCCGGAAACACCCACGGGACGTCCTGCGAGCAATGTTTCCGACGGATTTGTGACCTCAACAAGCCCCTCGTCGCTCATCTCGAACATGCCAATCTCGTTCGTTGAACCGAAACGGTTCTTGATCGCGCGGATTATGCGGTAAGAACGGAGCTTTTCGCCCTCGAAATACAGCACAGCATCCACCATGTGCTCGAGCACCTTCGGTCCCGCAATGCCGCCCTCCTTGTTGACGTGTCCGACAGTGATTACCGATATTCCCTCATTCTTCGCTTTTGCGATGAACGCAAGCGCGGACTCACGAACCTGCGCGATGCTTCCCGGTGCCGATGCGATACGCTCATCGTACATCGTTTGTATGGAGTCAACGATAATGACATCGGGGTGAATTTTATCGCACTGCTCCATTATGCGCCGCACATTGGTTTCGGTCAGCACATATAAGCTTTTGCCGCCGACACCGAGGCGCTTCGCGCGAAGCTTGAGCTGTCCCTGCGATTCCTCGCCCGATATGTATAATACCTTACGCTCTGAGCCGTCATCCGAGCGGCAGAGCGATGAGGATATCTGCAAAAGCAGCGTGGATTTACCGATTCCCGGCTCACCTGCAAGCAGCACCACAGAGCCGTGCACAAGACCGCCGCCAAGCACGCGGTCAAGCTCTGTCATACCCGTACCAGAGCGGATAAATGACGGCAGTTCAAGCTCGTCGAAGGACACGGCGTCCGATTCATATTCCGGCGTGATGCGCTTGATTTTTGCGGAAGATGATACAGCCTCTATAGGTGCATCGCCCTCCTCCATGGTGTTCCACTCGCCGCAGGACGGGCATTTGCCGTACCATTTTGACTCGGTATGCCCGCACTCCGAGCAGATGAATATAGTTTTTGGTGTTTTCATGTTTTTTACTCCGTTGGATTGTTGTTTTTTTAGCCTTCCGGCAAGAACGGACGCCCTCTTGTAAAGTTTTCATATACCTCGACGGTTCGTCCCATGTTATCAATGACAACCGTATAAATCGGTTCTATCGGTTTATAAAAATTGTCAATGATCTGCATTGCTCCATTCCCATTATCGTTGCCTATTTCCACCATATAATAACCGCAGGTTTCATCATACATAGTCACCGCCACGGGATTGTCATATCCAAGCTCTTTTGCGGCAAGTGCAACAGCGTCCTCCCGCGAGTTGGGCGGATTTATCTCGGTATTTTTAAAACCATCCCACTGTATGTTGGGATTTTCGCCGCGCTTTGGAAATAACGTCCAATACAAATTATAGCGGAATGTAGCATTTTCAAAATCGGCTTCAGGGAATTCTTCAAAAGCAAAGATTGACTGTCCTCGCCACATACGAGCACCGCCAAATTTTATTCTACTCTCAAATAAATTGATTATTGACTTATTGAGAGCCTTGTTTTCTTTAGCATAATACCAATTACCGTCTTCCCAAACGTATAATTGATTTGTGTAAAAGTCGTACGCTACACATTTGCGCCATGTTTCTTCAAATGAAGATCCGTCATGATTCTTTAACGAAAGCTCAAATATTTGCACGTCGGTAGGAAGCTTATCTGCCGGTTTTGTGTTAATAGTACGCAATCTGAAGCACCACAGTCGTATCCACCACTCAAAACCGTTTCCGGCATCTTCAAACGAGCCTCCGGATAAACTAAGCCATCCGTCTGTACGCTGAATTTCTCCATTGCTGTTTACCGTTGCACAATATGTATCCATAGAAAAATAGTTAGTCCCTTTGGGAATGGAAAACAAGTGAGCCATATAAATTGCACATATTATAAGTGCAATCAGCAAGAGGGCTACTATAATAAGAACTACAGTTTTATTCTTTGACAATTTCACAATAGCCATATGCTTCCTCCCAAAATTATACGTTTAGTTCGGTTATTAAGCATCAAGGGACACGAGTCTATCCCACCAATAATTATACACCACAGAGCCAGTTTTGTCAACAGTGATGCCCTTTTCGCAAAGGTACAAAAATATTTCAAAATTTTATCAAAAACCTATTGACAAACCTCTTTCGTTGTGCTATAATATAGAAGTCGTGAGGAAATCCCCACACAATTCGCGAGAGTGGCGGAACTGGCAGACGCGCACGTTTGAGGGGCGTGTGGTTCACACCGTACGGGTTCAAGTCCCGTTTCTCGCACCACGAACGTCGCGCATCAGCGCGGCGTTTTGTTTTCTGCTTAATTAGGAAAGGAATAACAACCATGTCCAAAATCATACTTACGGGCGACCGCCCCACCGGAAAACTTCACATCGGTCACTATGTCGGCTCACTTCGCCGCCGTGTCGAGCTTCAGAACAGCGGTCTTTTTGACAAAACCTACATCATGATCGCCGATGCGCAGGCGCTGACTGACAACGCTGACAATCCCGAGAAGATTCGCCAGAACATCATCGAGGTCGCGCTCGACTATCTCTCCTGCGGTCTTGATCCCACGAAGTCTACCCTTTTCATACAGTCGCAGATTCCCGAGCTCACCGAGCTTTCATTCTACTATATGAACCTCGTAACCGTATCCCGTCTTCAGCGCAACCCCACGGTTAAGGCGGAGATACAGATGCGCAACTTCGAAACGAGCATCCCCGTAGGATTTTTCACCTACCCGATAAGCCAGGCGGCAGACATCACCGCTTTCAAGGCAACAACAGTTCCCGTAGGTGAGGACCAGCTTCCCATGATCGAGCAGACACGCGAGATCGTGCGTAAATTCAACGATGTTTACGGCGAAGTTTTAGTTGAGCCGGATGCGCTTCTCCCCACCGATGCGGCATGTCGCAGACTCCCCGGAATTGACGGCGGCGCAAAGATGTCAAAGTCGCTCGGAAACACGATCTATCTCTCCGAAACCTCGGCAGATCTCAAAACCAAGGTAATGAGCATGTTCACCGACCCCGATCACATAAAGATCACCGATCCCGGAAAGATCGAGGGCAACACTGTGTTCACATACCTTGATGCGTTCGCAAAGGACGAGCATTTCGCAGAGTTCCTTCCCGACTACGCAAACCTTGATGAGCTGAAAGAACACTATCAGCGCGGCGGACTTGGAGATGTTAAGGTTAAAAAGTTCCTGCTCGCCGTTCTCGAAACCACGCTTGAGCCTATCCGTGCAAAGAGAGCGGAATATCAGAAGGACATCGCCGGTGTCTACGACATCCTCAAAAAAGGCAGCGAGATTGCACGTGCAGCCGCAGCCGCAACGCTTGACGAGGTCAAGGCAGCAATGAAGATAAACTACTTCGATGACGAAGCGCTCATCGCTTCCCAGGCTGAAAAGTATAAGGCATAACAAAATCGCCACGGTTTTCACCGTGGCGATCTTTTTTATACCAACTTGGATTTTTCAACAGCCTTTGTAAGCTCGTCGAGTGTGAGCGAAGTGCAGAGGTAACGCTTGTTTTCAATGGGAAGTACCGCATTGTCGCCACTACGCTCAAACGCAACCGCTTCCTTGCCGATGTCTACGATATATTCAGCATCGCAGTTTCCGATCGGAATGGAAAGCTTCGCGCTGCCGGCTACATTGTACCAGCAAACAGCGTAGGACTTGCCTGCACGCTCGAATACGAACACGCTTACATCACGGCTTCCGTCTGCCGCGGCATCAACCTTCGCATACGGAACAAGCTCATATTCGCCCTTCTCGTTAATGAGAAGCGTGTGCTCAACGGATGTATCTCTGAGCATTTCCTTCATTTCGGGAGTGAGGAAGCCGATCTCGCGAACATCCTCCCAGCGACGGAATACTTCAAGTATATCCTCTCTGTTAGGATGGTTCGGGAACAGTACCTTACCTGCGAGGAACGCACCGGGGCAATCATATCCGGCAGCTACACTTGTACCGTATTCGATATGGTCGGGACCGCAGTAGTCCTCTGTCCACCACCAACCGAAGTTGATACGTGTGAAGTCATTCTGCATCGCTTTAGCTTCCCTTACAGGATGCTCAACGATCATCGCTTTAAAAATATCGGGCGGGAATACGTCAAATGCGTTTCCACCGGAGAGCATATGCCACGAGAAGTGCGACTTCGCCGCGCCCTCACAGAATATAGGCTTCTTCTTAAGCTTCTTGTAAACTCTCCACTGTGCGAGTCCAACGTTAACCTCAAAGGGAGGGTTTACGCCCTCGGAGCCGTCGAAGTAGATGAACTCAAATCCTGCATCGTAGCAGTCAGCGAGCTTCTCGGCAATCTCATCCTGAATGCTTGTACGCTGATCTGCATATACGCTGACAGCGTTGAATTCGCTTATGTCGAGGATACCGCCGATAGTACCGATATCGTGAGGCTTAACGATGGTGTTGTTGTAACCGCGTGTACAGCCCTTGAAGCAGTACGGCCACTCGGTTGTGTAGGACTCATAGGAGATAAGCTCGCCCATGAACATGAGCACACGGCACTTATCTGCCATTACGGTTCCCTCGGGATTTTCCTCAACGTAGATCGTGGTGTCGTCTGTACCGATAGGCTTTGCAAGAGTGAAGCGTCTTGTTGTGTTAAGACGGTGGTCTGCAACGGGAGTGCAGTATTTGGTATTCATACCGATATGGGTGTGCAGGAAATGGATACCCGGAATAATGCCCTCTGCCTTTACTCTGTCAAGCATCTTCTTGAGGTCTTCCTTACCGTTCGGCAGATCGTCACGGTATTCAAAGCTGCTGCTCATAGAGTAAGGTCCGGTTTCCTTGAAGATTGAATCATAGAAGAACAGCATATACTTAAAGCCGCCCTTCTTGGCGTTTTCAAGGTGAACATCAAGGGTAGTTGCATAGTTGCTGTAGCCTCTGTAATATGCGTGGTTTATGAGTGTGCCGGAGCGTCTGCTCTCAACACCGAGCGGGAGATCATAGTCATGCTCAAGTGCGTCGATATCGTCGAGAAGCTCGTCCTTTGCCGCAACGATAAGCGATACGCCAACATTTTTAAGCTTTACGTCGCGAAGGGATTCGCCGTACATGATTCTGAAGCCTTTTCGCTTTTCTGCTTCGATTCTCGGGTACGGACAAGCTGCAAGAACGTTGATTGCAACATCTTCATCCCACATAACGTTGAGCCATTCACCGAAATGCTCGCGCTCTGCAACGGGGATCTGTACAAGACGGAACTCGTACACGGGGGGAGGTGACATAAAGAGCCCTGCAAAGTCCTCGGGCTTTACGATGAAATCGCTGAGTTCGAAGGTTATGTAGTGAGGTGTTATTGTAACATCGACAACAGCCTCGAATGTGATAAGCTCAAAACCGATTATAAGCTTGCCGTCCTCAAGACGTACACGGTTTGCACCGAATGTTGTGCGCTTGTTGGGATGCGCGAGCTTTATTTCATTGTTGTACGGACGCTCTTCCGTAACCGCGAAGAACGGCACGCGCTCACCTGCAGCGAGACATTCAATATTCCCTTTTTTGAGAATAAGGCTCTCTGCCGCACAGTCAGCACCGAGTGTCAGCACAAATTTTTCATTTTCAATAATGATTTTGTCATTCATCATTTTCATAATGCTATTTCCTCCCTTTAAAAGAAAAAAGATTTGCATATGTAGTATACCACACATACAAATCTTTGTCAATGATAAAATAACTTTTTGATACGAAATCACAAGTTTGAAAGAAGGTTTTCAGCCGCATCAAGAATTGCCCGGTCATTTTCATATGTAATAAGCCGTCTTGCCTCTTCATAAGGGCAAAGGCGGTATGAGCTTACCTCGGCTTCCTGAATTTTCACCGAATCGCCGCAAAAGCGCCCGAGGAAATATACAGACTCTTTTTTTGTTTTCGCCGTAAGCGAATATTCAACAGCCTTTCTGAAGCCTTCAACAAGCGTTATTTCAACGCCAGTTTCCTCGCGCACCTCGCGCTTTGCGGTAACCTCTTCGCTTTCATATTTTTCAATATGCCCCTTCGGAAGTCCGCAGTGTCCGAGGTTCATGCGTATAACGAGATATTTGCGTGTTCCGCCGTCGTCGGTGAACACAACCGCACCGCAGGATTTTTCCCTCAGGCAGTATATCTTGAAGTCGCTGTTGCCTGCAAAATATTCTATAGCCTCGGCAATTTCATACTGATACCACGTTCTGTTTACATCCTCTGCCAATACTACGCAGACTCCACCCGTGGTTTTGTCTATAAGAACACCGACCGCAGTTCCCGAAAAGCTTCCGTCCGCACTGTCGTTCACCGTAACCGCATATGCGCTGTGAACATTCACCGCACCCTTGTGGTCTATCATAACGGTTCCGCGCGCAAGATTTCCGTGTTTTGAATAGATGCGCGCCGTGTATGTATTACCGAGTATAGACTCTGCGAATCCGCGTTCCGACTGCTCGATGTGACGGCGATTTTCCACAAAAAAACGCTCCGCCATCGGCTTCCCTCCTCTCAAAACTGTAAATAAAGAATAATTATATATATTATAACACATGATTTGACATTTTACAAATACTTTTGATAATAATTTATAATAATTTCACAAATGTGTGCCAAAGGTCGGAAATGATAAATTATACAAAGAAAGAGGGCGGATTAAATAAAATCCCCCCTCTGTTTTTCTCTCGCTACTACAATTTTGCTATATTTGACAACATATTTTCTTGCCTTTATTTTTAAAAGATCTTATAATAAAATTATAATAAAAATAGAATTTCCCGAAGCATTACATCGAATACCGTGTCAGACTTTCTTTTATTTTTTCAAGTGCCGCACCCTCGATGCGGCTTACATATGACCTCGAAATTCCCAGCTTCTCTGCAACCTCGCGCTGCGTAATCGCACGTCTGCCGCCGATGCCGTATCTCATGGATATAACCTCCCTCTCGCGTTTTGTAAGCTCGCTTCCTATTATTGCAATAGCTCTTGCAGAGCGAAGCTTTATGTCAAGGTCATCGGCAATAGTATCTTCCGTAGCTATAATATCACCCCACGTGAGCGGATTTCCCTCTTTGTCAACATCAATGGTTTCGTTCATGGAAACCTCCGCCGAAAGCTTCTTTTGTGAGCGAAAATACATCAGTATTTCATTCTGCAAACACTTTCCGGCATATGTAGCAAATCTCGCTCCATTACTCGGATCAAAGGAATCCACAGCTTTTATAAGACCTATTGTACCGATTGAAATTAAATCATCCTGATTTTTGTTGGAGGAATAGTATTTCTTAACGATGTGAGCCACAAGGCGAAGATTGTGCTCAATAAGCTCCGCACGCGCCGTCATATCTCCAGACTCACGCATCAAGCGAAAGCATTCTCTCTCACGCTTTGCCGACAGCGGCTCCGGGAAGCAGCCACCGTACGCGCCCCCCGTGGATATACGCAGAAAAATAAACAGTAAGTGTGAGAGATTTTCATAAATACCAAACATAATATCATCTCCATGTATTCTATATACTACTAAAAGCCCATGTATGATATTATGCAAACAAGTATAAATCTATTCCGACGGTACCGTCATTGTGAAAACGCCGCTTTTCTCTGCTGATTCTATGATTTCAGCTATTCGCTCTATCCTCCTGTCACCAAGTATAACAGCACACTGTGCCTGACTTAACAAATACTCCTGCGGCTCTCGTTGTACATGCTCAAGATCAATATGCACATCGCACTTTTCAATAATATTATAAAACCGCTCTCTGCGTTCGGGATGCCAGCGCGATGCCTGATTTTCCGAGCGTGTCATTGCAACAAGTCGGATATCCTCACCGCTTTCACGCATGGCTATACACGCCTCCGCTCCCCACATGCACACACCCTGATCAAGTATCAGTGCAAAGGCATCGCATCCCGTCAGAATCGCCTCCTGCATTGCGCATACAAGCCGCATTTTTAAAACATCACACGTATAATATTCCTCGTCGTAACCGAATGCCAGCTCCGACGGATTCTCCCCGAAAATAGCGCATACTTTACTGTATTTCATATTACCTCTGTGTTCTGACTGTTTTGGTTCCCATCGGTATAATCTAATGTAAAAACTCGGTTATAATTAACATTATTATGTGTAGAGTTGAACATCAACTCACACCTTCAAGAAAGGAAAATATTATGGCAAAATTAAGAATCATTTCGTTTGTTTTTGTTCTGGCAATGCTGTTTGCAATGCTCCCCATTCAAACATCTGCTGCTGGATACAACGACTTTCTTGAGTTCGAGGATGTCAAGGACGCTCTGCCAAAAACCAACTATCTGGCAGGCGGCAATCTCAATAGCGATAACTGCCTCAAGAACTGGAAGTCAAACAGCCAGACGCTTGAGCACGTAACAACCGAAAGCGGCGGCGGATATCTCCGAATGAGCAATATCGCTCTTCCCCATATCGGATTTGACTACAAACCGGCTTCCACAATCGGTCCCGGTAAGTATAAGATGACCGCTTATTTCAGAACCGCTTACGAGGGTGAGCTTACCGAGCTTCGCTTTGTTATCTATGATGCAAAGAACGGCCCAACCACGCACGGCGTTTACACTGCTTATGTTTACCCCACCAGTGATGAATGGCTCAAGGTTGAGTTCTATATTGAGTTTGAAAACAACTTCACAGGCTTCAAAACCGCCGGCGGTCCGCGTGCCGAGATGGTTCAGGCATATTGCGTGGACAATATTTCCATGGAAAAAGTCGATGCATTTCCAGAGGGTTACGTAAGACCTACCGTTTTTGGTAAAGAAGTTACCAAAGAAGAAGTAGTCGCAACCAACAATGGTTCAATGCCCTCCTACCCCGATTGGGATCCGGAAACTGAGGCGCAGTATGACGTAAAGGGTATCATAATCAATCAGGATACCGACTTCTGTGCAACTCTCGTCAACACCGGTGTAACACCGACCAAAGCAAACCTTGAAGCATACGCAAGAGGCTTTGCAGGCTCTCATGTTACAGATTACTTCATCAATGTTTTCTCTCAGCAGGCAATATACCCCTCAGAGGTAGCATCAAACTATGTCGACAGATACCGTACAACCGAGCTTGCCGGTCAGGCTGTCAACTTCAAAAACGAGAGCTACGTCAAGGGCGCATTCAGTATGTTTGATCTGTACGGACTGGATTACATCGACATCTGGTGCAAGACATTCAAAGAAGTTGGCATAAATCCGTGGATCTCTTTCCGAATGAACGACGCGCACAACCGTTACACAGCACCCAAGATCACGTTCATGACCTCGGATTTCTATATCGACAATCCGGAAATGATCCGTGTAAAGCACGGCTCTACCACCAACACCTACTACGACAACACACTCGACTTCACATACGATAAGGTTCGCGAGTATATGCTTGACATTATCAACGAGTCGCTGAGCCGCTACGACTGTCATGGTATTGAGCTTGACTTCCAGCGTGAGATCTGGCTCTGGCACACCGGCGGCGAATATGCAGGTCTTGACCTTCTCAACGATTTCATGAGAAAGCTTGACGGCGTAATCAAGACGTATGAGGAAAAGTACGGTCACGAGATAAAGGTTGCGGCTCGTGTTGCTTCCGATATTCAGACCAACTACGATTTCGGTCTTGACGTTATCACATGGGCAGCTGAAGGTCTTATGGATATGGTGATCCCCACCTCAAGATTTGCAACTACAGACTTTGATGTTCCCGTTAGATCCTGGGCAGCTGTAATGCATCCGTACGGCGTTGAGGTTGCCCCCGGCGTTGAGCATCAGATCAACACCGGCGCAAACGACATTATCGGCAAACACAATCTTGATACCTTCGCAGGTCTTGCTGCAAGCTGGTATTCCCAGGGTGCGGATAAATTCTACGTTTACAACCACTATTTGTCGCTAAATAGCATGATGAAAGAAGAGTTCCACAAGTCTTCACCAGAGATCAAAGCAATCGGCGGTGGATCTATTGGATACTGGAACATGATTACCACCGTTGGTTCGTATGATAAGGTAATGAACTGTGACCGCAGAATTATCGTAACCTATAATGACATAGCGCAAACATGGAAAGAAGTCAACTATACACTCCCCTTCAGAGTAGCAATCGGTGAAACCGGAGCACTTCGCATCCCGATCGGTGATATTCCCGACGGTGCAACTGTAACCTTAAAGCTTGCTGTTAACGATATGAGCATTAAATACCCGCCGGAAACTCGTATTAACTCAAAGCTCGTAGAATCAAGTCATTCCGAATATTCCGATCAGGGTTACACTACGAACAAAATGCTGTGCTACACGCTGCCTGAAGAAGTTCTCGACGATATGTATATCGTTGCCGAATTCACTCCCGAAAAGTATTTTGCAGTGGACTACGTTGAAGTATACATCGAACCCATAAGATAAAAGCACAAAACAACCGCTGTGAGCGTTGCTCACAGCGGTTTTGGCCTTATTCCATTCCTGCCGGCGTTATCACAACATCCGCATATCCTATAGAAAGATATTTCTGCGGAGTTATTTCTACAACGATGAACATATCGTCGTGTGCAGATGCGGGAATTTCGTAGGTCATAAACTTATTTGTGGTAAACGAATTCGCCTCATATACGCTTCCGAGATAAGTAGCTTTCTGCCCGTTTATATAGACTGTAGGCAGATTTTGGAGATTGAGTGTATTTGCGGCAAATCTCAAAGTTACCGTTGCTCCCTCGGGAACGTCGCCCATTGGTATACGCATTGCGCAGGTCTTTCCGGGAGAACAGGTCAAAGGAAGAATTTCATTTGACGATTTCCAAATAGGCGTTATATCGTTAAAGGAAACCATAAGCTTTCTTTGACGGTTTATCACTTTCTCATACGAGCCGATGGTCGTCAACATGTTAAAGTGTCCTTTGGGCGTACCTCCGGAAATTGAGAGATTGCTCTTATCTGTTGAAATTCTGTCCTCTTCCTTGATTGTACTTGTGAGTCCGGCAAAGATATTATATACATATACCTTATCCGCTCCCTGGGAGAACCAGCTCGCAGAAGCGGCGCACATTGTGTCAAGTGTGTGCGTTGACTCAGCATTACCGGACGCATAAGCGCGTCTTGACGCTTCAATGCCGGGAGCGACCTCAACTCCGTACGGATGCATTACAGCGGTCCATGCTCTTACGGGGATATCATAATCGGTTGTTGCCCATCTTGCGGTGGGGTTAACCAGATCGATAAGTCCTTCAGATGCCCATGTTATGATATCACATCCGAGATCGTAGTTGGTCTGAATATCGGAAGCAACGCGTACGGCAACCTTTATCTCGTGTCCGTATTTTTCTTCGTACACCTTGACAAGTCGGTCGAGATCGCGCATGAAGTCATTTAATATATCAAGACCTGCATACTCTCCGCCATTGTGCCAGAGCCAGATCTCACGCTGGAAGTCAAGTTCTATACCGTAGCAATCGTATCTGTCAAGTGACTCGTTGAAGAGTGCGAGCATATAGTCACGAACGCCTTCGTATGAATAATCAAAGAGATTGTTATTATAGGAATTAACCACGGAACCGTGCTGTACACGTCTGTACTGGGGATTTTGTGTGAAGAAATCCCAAATCTTTACGTCACTTGGAGTCTGAACACCGTGAGCATCGTTCATACGGAAGGAAAGCCACGGATTTATACCAATTTCCGGGAACGTATCACAGAAGACCTTAATATAGTCAAGGTTTTTGCGTTCAAACATGATGTACGCCATCTGTTGGTTGCCCGTTATTTCGTAGCCGTTGTCCTTGTTATAGTAATACTGATCGACAAAGTCGGTTCCAACCGCTGACGGATACGCAATTATCTGACAGAAGATGTTTATCATAAAGTCGGTGATGTGAGTATCCTTAAAGCCGTAAACATAGTCCTCAAGCATCTGCTTGCTGATTGACGTGCCAATAGTTTTGCAGCTACTAAGAAAATCAATATCGCGGTTATATACTATTCCCTGTACCTCATACTGCTTTTCAAGCTCGGGATCCCACTTTGAATATGACTCAGCAGAACCGTTGTTTGATGCAAGAACCTGCGCCTTGGTTACCGGAGTGCCGAAGCTTGTTCTATGAACATAATCACTCGGGATGGAATCAACCTTTTCGAGCGAGAAGTTGTCAACGCAGTAGGACTGTATATACTCAAGCTGTGTTCCACCCATAACAACGATCGATAGAAAATCGCTGTCGAGAGTTAAGTAGCACTCAACCTTCAGCCACTCGTCGCTTGTCGGATAAACATTGACCTTGAAATTAGTACCGGAATAGCGAGGATTGTTTTTATCATGGATAGCCAAACGCAGTACGGTAACCTCGCCCTCATATGCCATTCTGAAGTAGCCGGTAAACTTATAGTGACCGGCAGAAATCTTATTAGGCGAGTTCTTATTCGAGAACTCAAATCCATACGACGGGTTCGGAATATTGCTCATACGAACATAACCGCCAGTGGGTGTGGAGTAGTGTTCAAGTGTCTGACCGTTTACAGCCCAGCTTGTAAGACAGCTCTCATCGTCAAACGAGGAATTTGTAAGGAGATTGCCCTTTGGCATTGGTTCTGCAACGCCGTCATAGTTTAAAAAATCTGCCCAGCTCGCATCTGCACTCGCTGAAAAAGCGAACAGCGACAACAGCATTATGACCGTAACGGTCAAAGCACAAAGTCTGTTTTTGTTCATTCGTTTTTCCTCCTGGGTATTTAAAAAATTATACACTGCTAAAACAATGAAGTTCTCTATAATAAAATCATATCATTCTCCACCGTAAATGTCAAGCAATAAAATTGCCCACGATCTGCACTATCTTGCTGTTGAAATAAAAAAGTAACCGCTGTGAGCGATTGCTCACAGCGGTAAATGTTTATTTTGCAGGTTCGATTATGAGATCAATATAGTTTGAGGAGAAATACTTCTGGGGAGTAACTTCCACTATAAGATGCATATCGTCAAGTGCGGACTGGGGAACAGCATAAATCATAAGCTTATCGGATGTATACGGACTTGCCTCCATTATATTTTCAATATGCTTTGCTTCCACGCCGTTGATGTAAACCGTCGGAATTGCCTTGAGATTAAGCGAGTTTGCAGCCATTCTGAGTGTTACTGTCGCTCCTTCCGGTACATCTCCCATCGGAATACGTATTACACCCGTTTCATTTGCATTTACACGGAACGGAAGCACATAGTCAACGCCCTTCCACATAGGAGCCATATCATTGTAGGAAAGAAGCATCTGTCTTCTGTGGTTGACTACCTTTTCGTAGGAACCGATTGTGGTAAGCATGTCAAAATGGTTACCGGAGCCAACCACACGGTCAGTGTCCTTTATGCCGGGAAGACCGATAAACTGGTTGTAGAGGTACACCTTATCCGCGCCCTGGGAGAACCAGTTTGCAGTGGTCGCAGCAAACTTATCCATGGTAAAACCGCTTCTCTCTCTGCCGGAGTAAGTCTGGATGGTCCATTCGATACCGGGGGCAACCTCAACGCCATACGGATGCATTACAGAAATCCAAGATCTAACGGGAATATCAAGGTCAGTTGTTGCCCATCTTGATGTGGGGTTAACGAGGTCAATAAGACCTTCGGCTGCCCATGTGATAACGTCCATACCAAAGTCATAGTTATCCTGAATATCGGATGCAACGCGAACTGCGATCTTTATTTCATGACCGTACTTTTCCTCGTATATAGCAACAATTCTGTTAATTTCACGCATGAATTCGTTGAGTGTGTCAAGACCTGCATACTCACCACCGGTGTGCCACATCCAAATATCACGCTGATAGTCAAGCTCTAAACCGTAGCAATCGTATTTACTGAGTCCCTCATTGATTACCGCGAGCATATAGTCGCGAACTTCCCTATAAGAGTAGTCGAAGAGGTTATCCCAATATCTGTTGGTGGTTGAGCCGTGCTGTACACGTCTGAACTGGGGATTTTCTGTGAAGAAATCCCATGCATAAATACTATCGGGAGAGTCAACGCCGTGAGCATCGTTCATACGGTAGGAAAGCCACGGATTTATGCCGATCTCGGGGAACTTTTCGCAGAATATCTCGATATAGTCGAGCTTCTTGCGTTCAAACAGAGTATATGCCATTGTCATTCTGTTATCAGTCGTGGGAATATTGTTTTCCTTCTGATATTTATATCTGTCAGCAAAGTCAGACGCAACATCAGACGGATACACTGCAAGCTGACAGAATACATTTATCATATAGTCAGTAATATGAGTATCTCTGAAGCCGTATACAAAGTTTTCAATATCCTTCTTGGTTGTGGAAGCTGTGCAAGTGCCGATAAAGTCGATATCGCGGTTATACACTATTCCCTGTACATCATACTGTGCCTCAAGCTCGGGATCGAATGCAACGGTCGGTGTAGCAGAACCGTTGTTGGATGCAGTAGCCTGTGTGTAAGTTACTTTGGTACCGAAGCTTGTAGGCATTTTATAACCTTCGGGAACCGAATCAACCTTAACAAGTGAGAAGTTGTCAATGCAGTACGCCTGAATGAACTCGGGGTGAGGACCACCGGCAAATCTGAATCCAGTAAAATCGCTGTCAAGAGTTACATAGAACTCAACCTTGAGCCACTTATCGTGTGTAGGATAAAGATAGAGAAAAGCTGCTCCCTGAGAGGACGTACCGTGGTTCTGGTCATAGACATAGAAACGAAGCTCGGTAACCTCTCCCTCATAAGCTGTTCTGACATATCCGGTAAACTTATAAGTACCGGCACCTATAACCGATTCTTTATGAGAATAGTCAAAACAGATAGTGGGGTGCGGAATATCATGGAAGAACAGATAACCGCCCTTTGATGTGGAAACGTGATCGACCTTCTGGGTACGTCCATTCCATCTGCCAACAGTTTCCTCATCGTCCATAGAACCCCATTTTAAAAGATTCTTTTCCGGCATCGGCTCGTCAACACCCTCGTAGTTGAGAAACTCTGCCCACTCGGCATCTGCGCTCACGCCGAAAGCAAACATAGGGATTGCCAAAGCGATGAGAAGCAGTAAGCCTATAAGCCTATTTTTTTTCATTTGTTAATCCTCCAACACTTTTTTAATATGCTTTTAAAATTATAGCATACTTGGACGTTTTTGTCAACAGATTTAGAAAACTTTGTAATATCCGTTCAAAAATTTTATTCCATGTCCAAAACAGCGTCGTTGAATTTTTCAATCTGATATGAAGCGCCTCCGGCGTACTTACCGAGATGAGATGCGTAACCTGCCATTTTACCCTGGGCGATAATAGTGGGAGTTCTCCAAATGGTGTACATGTTGCCGTCAAGCGCGAAGTAGCTCATACCGGCATCAAAGATAACGCCATCAAAGATAATATCAAGCATCTCGCGGGATTCGTTGTCACGGGAAAGCTTCTCGCCAAGAACGATGTCATAATATGCCGGAAGAACTTCCTCAGCGCTGTAGTATGCAAAGAGCTCCATAACTTCGCCTATCATGTTATGATCTTTCGCTACAAGCGGAGCACACATGAGTCCGGTCCAGTCAATAGAGATATAATCCTCCTGCGCTTCGTCAAGCATTGGATAAGGAAGAATACCAAAATCAACATTGGTATTGCGGAACGTATTAAGCATATTAAGCGATGTAAGATTGAACAGGCAGCGGTTTGTCGAAATATCAACAACTTCACTGGGATTTTCGCCGTTAACGTCGATCAAATGATACCCGTAAATGTATGTGTCGGGATTCAGAAGCAACTGCTCTATTTTCTCAAAAACGGTGTACGCTCTCGGATTGTCAAGTGCGAACATAAGATTGCCTTCCTCATCCTTGGTTGCAATCTTCTCACCCATTGAATATGTAAGCGCAGAAAGGAACCAGTCATCGGGTGTGGCGAAACCGTATGTATCATATTCGTTCCATTCGCCGTTACCGTCGTCGGCAGTAGCTGCAGACATCATTTCCATCATCTTGTCAACAGTCCATTTGCCCTCGCGAACAAGCTGATACGGATCTTCAAGTCCGAGACTCTCAATCATACCCTTATTAAAGAGAACTGCATTGGGGTCCGGTATAATGAAATCGGAAATTGCATAGAACTGATGTCCGTACACCTCAAGGTTATCATTTGAGGTATGATTCCACCAGTCATTGTCAAAATCGATAGTTTCAACCGTGTTAAGGTCGAGAAGCAGGCCGTCTGTGATCATTACCGCGGTATTCTTTATGCAGTGAGTAAGCGCGATCTGATACAGATTGTCTCCGGTCATTGCCATCTGCTGAAGGCTCGGGTATATAGCGGCAATACTGTTATCACCCGCATTGTCTACCATTTCGAACTTAACATCAAGTCCAAGATACTCTTCAACCTTAAGCTCGCGGTTAAAAAGTGCAACGTCCATTGCCTCACCGGTATTTTCTTCAACGAAATAGTAGTTTCTGTAGAGTCCCCAGTCAGGATACAGTATTGTAAAGTCGGTGTCATAGTTTTTTCTTTCAATGCCTGCGGCAAGCGCTTCCCCGGTATCTGCACCGGTTGTGTTTTTAGAATCTGTGTCCTTAGTAGTGTCACCACTGCCGCCGCACGCTGCCAGTGAAATAAGCATTGCGCTAAGGATCAGCATAGATAAAATTTTTTTCATGATAACTCTCCTTGTAAAATTTTATGTCCATATGCATGGATTTTACATTTTCATGATACCACGGTAAACATTGCTTTGTCAATATAAGATATGAAAGAGGTCGCGTGGTTTAAAAACAAAGTCAAAATAATACAAAAAACCGCCGCAGATTTTAACCTGCGGCGGAATTTAATCAGTTTTTGGGAACCTCGATGTGGACATCGGCATATTTGATGGACAGATACTTTTGAGGTGTTATTTCAACAACCAGGATTCCATCATCGAGCGCAGCCTCGGGCACCTCGTATATCATAAGGTTATTTGTGGTATACGGATTGTTCTCATAGATGTTTTCAAGATGCTTTGCCAAATGACCGTTAATGTAAACTGTAGGAGGCTGCTTAAGGTTAGTCGAGTTAGCGTCAAATCGTACAGTTACCTTTGAGCCTTCAAGAACATCTCCGATCGGGAACATAAGACTTCCCGTCTTATTGGCTCCTATTTCTAAAGGTATCTGTCTATTAACCGGCATCTTCCAGATCGGCTGAATATCGTTGTATGACAGAATAAGCTTTCTGTTGCGGTTCAGAACCTTCTCATACGAACCGATAGTGGTAAGCATATTGAAATGACCGCCGCCCGTGCTGATACTCAAGTTCTTCGATGTGGTTATGCGCTCCTCTTCGGTGATACCGTTGTAACCAAGGAACATGTTGTACAAATACACCTTGTCAGCGCCCTGCGAGAACCAGTTTGCAGCACCGGCACACAAGGTTTCAAATGTTTGATTAGCTTGCTTGCTTCCGGTATGCGGCTGAATCAGTATCTCCATTCCGGGAGCCACCTCAACGCCGAACGGATGCATTACCGCAGTCCACTCGCGCACTGGAATTTCAAAGTCAGTGGTTGCCCATCTTGAAGTGGGGTTAATGAGGTCGATAAGTCCCTCTGCCGCCCATGTGATAACATCGAAGCCCATATCATAGTTGGTCTGAATATCGGAAGCACAGCGAACTGCGACCTTAATATCATGACCGTATCTTGACTCATAGGATTTTACGATAACGTCAACATCGCGCATGAAATCGTTGAGTATATCAAGACCGGCATACTCGCCGCCGTGATGCCATATCCACATCTCACGCTGGAAGTCAAGCTCGATACCGTAGCAGTCATAACGTCCGAGAGATTCGTTGATAATGTCGAGCACATACTGACGAACCTTGTCGTATGTGTAATCGAATATATTGTGATAATATGTGTTAACTTTTGAACCGTGCTGTACACGTCTTACTTCAGGATTATCGTTAAAGAAATCCCAGATCTTAACAGTTGTAGGATCCTGAACATTATGCGCGTCATTCATACGGAAGGACAGCCACGGATTTATACCTAAATCGGTAAACGCTTCGCAAAGCTCCTTGATATAGTCAAGCCCCTTGCGCTCAAACAGGAGATATGCCATTTCCTGGTTTGCCGTGATCTTATGTCCGTTTTCCTTGTTGTAATGATACTGATCAATGAAATCCGTTCCGACCTCTGACGGATACGCGATTATCTGACAGAAGATATTGAGCATAATATCAGTAACGTGTGTATCCTTGTAGCTTTGAGCGTATTTTTTGAGTGTCGCTTTGCTTACGCTTGTGCCCGCAGACTGACATGTGCCGAGAAAGTCGATATCGCGGTTAACAATAATTCCCTGCACCTCGTAGTCCTTATCAAGCTCCGGGTCATACTTGGGATACGTGGCAATCGAGCCATTATTGGAATCAGTAGCCTGCTGGGCGGTTACCGGAGTACCAAACGATTCCGGACGTACATATCCCTCGGGAATAGAATCAACCTTCACGAGAGAGAAGTTGTCAATACAGTAGGACTGTGTGAACGCCGGCTTCGGTCCGCCGTTAATTCTGAGACCGGCGAAATCACTATCAAGTTCTATGTAAAACTCAACCTTGAGCCACTCGTCGTGCGTGGGATAGATAAAGGTCTTTGACGCACCGTTAGCGGTTTTGTTACTGTGTTCCGCATCGTTGTCGTAAAGGTAGAAGCGAAGCTCGGTAACCTCGCCCTCGTACGCCATTCTGAAATATCCGGTGAACTTATACGTGCCTGCCGGTATTACAGTAGAGGTGTGCGAAAAGTCATACGGAATGGTGGCATGTGTAATTTCAGAGAACAGCAAATATCCGCCGTTCGGCTTTGAAATGTGTGTCGCCTTGTTGTCGTTAACATTCCATGCTTGCAAGCACGCACTATCGTCGAATGAAGTGTTCTTTAAGAGGTTGTCCTCCGGCACAGGCTCGGGAGCGCCCTCGAAATCAAGAAACTCTGCCCAGTCTGCATCTGCCGAAGTAAAGGTTGCAAACGCAGGCAGCAAAAGAATAATCGCAAGAATCAACGAAAGAATGCGTGTGCTTTTCAATGTATTGCCTCCTATATCAAGATTATATTTGTGCATACTGATATACGCTTATATTTTACCAAATTTTTATGTAAGTTACAATATGGGTTTGGATATTAATTTTATAAAAAAGCTATAGTCTACAGCAATCTGTAGTTATATTCTATTTTTATTTTAACACATTTTCACTTCAAACACAATACTGATTTTGATATATTTTTTAACTATATTGATATTAAAAAAGAACGCCGTGGATTTATAATCCACGGCGTTAAGTTAACTTTATTTCTGTGTTCTGATGTAAATATCAGCATAATCAATTGAGATTCCGCTGGCTAAAATGGAAGAGAAAGCTTTTGGAGTGATTTCAACAACCAAATAACCGTCGTCATACGCGGATTCGGGAACAGTGTAGGTGAGCATTATGTTTGTTGTATAACCGCTCGAAACATACTCTGCCTTGACAAACGGTGCCTGCTCTCCATTGATATACACTATCGGCGGGTTGCTGGTGCTGACGTTCTGCGCAGAGAAGTTAAACTCTACTGTAGATCCGGCCTGAACGTCACCCATCGGGAAACGTAACGCTCCCGTATTGTATGTGTAACCGGTAAATATTGAGCCGCTCCTTGATATCGTGAGAGGAAGCGCGTTTGCTGCGGGCTTCCAGTTTGCCTCAACGTCGTTGTAGGAAGCAAGAATTCTGCGGTCAAAGCTCATGATCTTCTCATAGGAACCGATTGATGTCAGCATATTGAAATGTCCGTCTACACCGGTAATGCCGAGAGCGTTCGAGTTAGTTGACACTCTGTGTACGTCAAGAATCGGGTTTGAGCCGGAGAGGAAGAAGTTGTACATATAAATCTTATCTGCACCCTGAGAGAGCCAGTTAGCGGAAGCTCCTGCCAAAGTTTCAAGAGTGTGTCTTGTTTCGATGGAAGCGCTCGGATGTGTGTTGATAAGCGATTCGATACCGGGAGCAACCTCAACTCCGTACGGATGCATAAGAGCAGCCCACATTCTTGTCGGAACATTGAAGTCGATACTGCGCCATCTCGATGTAGGATTTACGAGGTCCATAAGACCTTCAGCCGCCCATGTGATAACGTCATATCCGAAATCGTAGTTTGTTTCGATATCAGAGCCGCAGCGAACAGCGATCTTTATCTCGTGACCGCGTACATTCTCATAAATGTCTACAATGCGATTTATCTCGCGCATAAACTCAGTGAGGATATCAAGTCCTGCATATTCGCCGCCATTGTGCCAAATTCGCATTTCTCTTTGGAAATCAAGCTCAATACCGTCACAGTCATACATGCTGAGGGATTCATTGATCATCTGGAGCATGTGCTCTCTTACTTCAACGTGTGTGTAGTCAAAAATACTGTGATAATAGGAATTTTGTGTGCAAGGATGCTGTACTCGTCTGTACTGCGGATTCTTGTAATAGAAATCCATCGTTATCTTGTTTTCCGGGAACCCTTCACCGGAGTAACCGTGAGCATCGTTCATTCTGTAGGAAAGCCAGTAGTCAATGCCAATATCCTTAAATGCTTCGCGCAGAACCGATATATAGTCAATACCCTTTTCCTCATATATGAGGTAGGATTTCAACTGGTTCGCCGTGATCTTCTCCGGATCGTGCTCTGCGTAGTAGTGGTACTGATCTATAAAGTCAGTGGTAACCTGTGAGGGATATACAGCCACCTGACAGAAAATATTCATCATAAAGTCAGTAACGTGCGTACCTTTGTAGCTGTTGGCATAATCAATGAGCATCTGTCGGGTTAAATTATTTTCATTGCAGGTGCCGATAAAATCACAGTCACGGTTAATGATGATTCCCTGCACATCGTATTTTTCTTCTCTTTCAGGATCCCAGGGTCTGTACATAGGAGCAGATCCGTTATTGGATGCTTCTGCCTGCACATTTGTTACAGGCGTTCCGAACACGGCAATTTTGGAACCGTCATTGCCGTTCACGGAGTTTTCAACGTAATCATCGGGAATGGCATTAACCTTCACAAGCGAGAAATTATCAATCGCATAAGACTGGATAAACTCGTTGTACGGGCCGCCGCACACTCTGAGTCCGGTGAACTGGCTGTCAAGCGTTACATAGAACTCAACCTTCAGCCATTCATCGCTGGTAGGATAAATATACGCAGTCTTTGCGCCGTAATAGGTGCTGTTTGAATGGTTAGCGTCATATATGTAGAAGCGAAGCATTGTAAGCTCACCCTCATACACAGTTCTGAAATATCCGGTAAACTTATAAATACCCGCACCGATCACCTTATCGCCGCTTGCTGTGCCCTGTGTGAAGTCAAAAGCGACAATAGGCGAAGAAATGTTGCTCATACGCAGATATCCTCCGGTTGAGGTTTCTATCTGCTCAAGAGTCTGACTGCGCGGATTCCAGTAAACGACATTTTGGTTATCATCAAAGCTCGAGCCTGTAAGCAGATTACCGCTTGGAACCTTTTCGCTTACACCTTCAAAATTCAAAAATTCCGAATCCATTGCATCCGCAGCTGCCGGCACCGCCAAAGCAGACAGTAATGCGAAAATCATTGCCAATACAAGTGCAAAACTAATTTTTTTCATGTTTACCCCTCCAAATATATCATGAACATAAATATATTTATTTAATTATATCACATATTCCAAACTTTGTCAACTGTAATACAACAAAAAAATACGCTGTGAGCTTTCGCTCACAGCGTTTTGTTTTATCCTGCAGGTCTATTGATACGAACCGTTGCGTAATCAACGTAAAGCGGCTTTGTATGTGTGACTTCCACTATAAATCTCTCATTTTTATAAACGCACTCGGGAACACGGAATGTCATGATCTTGCCGGTTGTCATTCCTGTTGCCTTGTATTCTGCATTTACAAATTCTGCGAGATGTCCGTTGACATATACTGTCGGGGGATTGATAGAACCGTCAGAGCGTGTGTATTTAACAACAGTACCGGTAGCGACACTTCCGCCTGCACCGGTTGTGTGCGCCCAGTCGCCAAACTGTGAATCATCGTTAAAGTCATATGTGAGAACCGGAACGCCATCCTCAAGAAGAACGAAGTTATCGAAGAAAACATCAGCAGTTGTTATTTCATCAGCGCTATTAATACCGCCGCACAACTCAAGCGAGAACGCATGGTCAACTTTCGGCTCATAATCGAAGGTGAAGCTGTACCATCCGTCACTTCCTGCAACAGGTGTACCGGAGTTGTACTTAAGACCCGGATATATACCGAGGTTGCTGTCAACTACGTTTCCGTCTTTTCCAATAGGACGAACACGGCCCACATCAGGAGCAAGCGACTTAACGTCAAGCTTTATCTGATAGTTTTTGGTTGTCTTGATCTGGTAGTTTGTTGTTACCTTAACTCCTGACCAGAATGTGCCTCGGTTGGTAAGCTGCAGGCATCTGTCTTCAATTGCGCCCTCGTTTGCTGAAAGCTTGATGAATGCTTCCGCCCCGGCGGGGATTCTACCCGTTGAAATACGGAAAGCTCCCGTCTCTCCGCTTGAAAGATCAAGCGGCAGCACTTGGTTGGTGGTTTTCCACGCGGAATAGATATCGTTGTATGTGAGATATACCTCGCGATTTCGGTTCATAAGCTTCTCATATGATCCAACAGTTGTAAGCATGTTGAAATGTCCCTCACCCGAGCCGATCATGAGATTATTCTGAACAGTGGAAATTCGTTTTTCCTTGGGGAATGTGTGATTAAGACCGAGGAAGAGGTTATAGAAGTAGAATTTGTCAGCGCCCTGAGAGAACCAGTTTGCCGCCGCTCCGGCAACAGAATCAAGGGTGTGTGCTGAATCCCGCGCGCCGCCCGGATGGAACTGTATAAGAGACTCGATGCCTGGAGCAACCTCAACACCGTACGGATGCATTACAGCCGCCCACATGCTTACAGGGATCTGGAAGTCTGTGGTTGCCCACCTGGATGTGGGATTAATAAGGTCAATGAGTCCCTCTGCGGCGAATGTTATAACATCCAAACCGCAGTCATAGTTTGTCTGAATATCGGAAGCACAGCGAAGCGCAACCTTTATCTCATGTCCGTACTTATCTTCGTAAATAGATGTGATGCGGTCAACTTCACGCATAAATTCAGTGAGTATGTCAAGTCCGTTATACTCACCGCCGGGATACCAGATGTAAATATCACGCTGGAAGTCAAGCTCTATTCCTGCACAGTCGTAAAGGCTCAAGGATTCATTGATAACCTTAAGTATTTGCTCGCGCACTCCCTCGTGCGTGTAGTCAAGACTGTTATTATAGTAGCTGAGGGGGTATGATTTTACAAATCGGTTTCCGATACGTCTGTACTGAGGATTTTCAGTGAAGAAATCCCAGCAGGTAACGTTCGCCGGCGTTTGAATATTGTGTGAGTCGTTCATACGGTAGGAAAGCCAGAAATCAATGCCGATTTCTTCAAACGACTCACAGAAAATATCTATAAAGTCAATGCCCTTTTCACGGAATATAAGATTCGCCATTCTTTGATTGGTTGTGATTTTATCCGTCATATTGTTAGCGGTATAATAATCATACTGCTCAAGGAAGTCGGTAGCAACAGCAGACGGATACATCGCCATCTGGCAGAAAATGTTGAACATGAAATCGGTAACGTGAGTATCCTCATACTGATATGCGTAATCGATAAAATCCTGTTCAGTGAGCTTATCGCCTCTCTCAATACAGCTGGAAATAAAGTCGATATCGCGGTTCATAACAATGCCCTGCACCTCATACTGTGCTTCCCTCTCGGGAACAATAGGTCTGTATGAATCAAGCGAACCATTGTTTGAGTTTTGTGCCTGCTGTGCGGTAATTGGTGTTCCGAAACGTGATGTCGCACTCACCGAAGGAACAACAGCACCTGCGGGAAGTCCACCGGAAACTCGCTCAAGAGAGAAATTATCGATACAGTAAGACTGGATGAACTCGGTTTTGGGACCGCCTGCAATTCTGATTCCGGCAAAATTGTTGTCAAGCACCACATAGAACTCCACCTTGAGCCACTCATCATGCTTCGGATAGATATAGCAGCTTGCCGCACCGTTTGTGCCGGTGCCGTGATTTAAATCATTATCGTAGATGAAGAAACGGAGCTCTGTAACTTCGCCTTCATATGCAGTTCTGAAATATCCGGTAAACTTATACGTACCGGCAGAGATTGTTTTTGTGGGCGTATAGAGGAAGGAAATAGTGGGATTGGGAATATCGTAGCAGCGTAGATATCCGCCGCTTGATGTAGCGATATGGTCTATAGACTGTCCGTGAGGATTCCAGCTGGAAAGACAGCTGTTGCTGTCAAAGGAACAGTCCGGGATAAGATTTGCCGTCGGCATATCCTCACTCACTCCCTCAAACGGTTCAAACACCGCCCATGAAGCATCCGCTGATACACCCGATGCAAACATAGGTACCAGCAGAAAAGCCAGTAATATCAAACTGAGAATGCGCTTTTTCATAAACTTTATCCGTTGTTTTCAAGGTGAGCGCCATGCCCCCCTTTGAAAACTTCCTTTCCCACCACATTGGCGTGGTTTATTTTTACAAATTATATGATATATTATACCACAAACACAAAGTTTTGTCAACACAAAAACCAAAAGAAAAGCGCCGTGAGTTTGACTCACAGCGCTTGTTTTTATTCTGTTGGACGCTCAATGTAAATTGCTGCATAATCAACGGTAAGGGCTGTTGACGGGGTAATTTCAACGATTGCCTGTCCGTCATTGTATATAGACTCGGGAAGCAAATATGTAAGAATACGATTTTTGGTGATACCGATTGACTTATAGCTGCTTTCAACGAATTTTGCCGCCTCTCCGTTAACGTATACAGTAGGAGTTGCGTTGGCACTATTTACTGCAATTTCAAGGTACACAGTAGACCACGCAGGAACGTCTCCCATGTGAATGCTCAGTGCACCTGTCTTTCCGGCGCTGATACTGAGAGGAAGCACACCATATTCCGACTTCCAACCCGCACACATATCGTTATACGTAACAAGCACCATTCGGTTTCGGTTCATAAGCTTTTCATATGATCCGACAGTGGTAAGAATATTGAAATGTCCCTCTCCGCTGGAAACCAAAAGATTATTTGCAAGCGTTGACACACGGTTTTCCTTGGCAAATGTATGAGGGAGTCCGAGGAACCAGTTGTACATATAAAACTTATCGGCCCCCTGCGAGAACCAGCTTGCCGCCGCACCGGCAACAGTATTGAGGCTGTGGTAGCTATCTCTTGGGGATGAAGGAGAAGACTGTATGAGGACTTCAATACCGGGGGCGACCTCCACCCCGTACGGCTGCATCACTGCCGCCCACATCTTAACGGGAATATCAAAGTCGGTGGTTGCCCATCTGGAGGTGGGGTTAATAAGGTCGATAAGTCCTTCTGCGGCATAGGTTATAACGTCATATCCGAGGTCATAGTTTGTCTGGATATCGGAAGCACAGCGAAGCGCCACCTTTATCTCATGTCCGTATATCTCCTCGTAAATACTTACAATACGGTTTACCTCGCGCATGAACTCTGTGAGTATATCAAGGCCGTTATACTCTCCGCCTACATACCATATGAAGATATCTCTCTGGAAATCAAGCTCGATGCCCTGACATTCGTAAAGGCTCAAGGACTCGTTGATAACCTTGAGTATCTGCTCACGTACTTCATCATGCGTATAGTCAAAGAGATTATAGTAATAGCTGCTCGCTCCTGCAGGTCTGCGATTTCCGACGCGTCTGTACTGGGGATTTTGAGTAAAGAAATCCCAACAGGCAACGTTCTCCGGCGTTTGAATATTGTGAGCGTCATTCATACGGTAAGAGAGCCAAAAATCAATACCGATTTCTTTGAAAGATTCAGAAAGAATATTTATAAAATCAATTTTCTTTTCACGGAAAAGGAGATTTGCAGCAGTTTGATTTGACGTTATTTTATCCGTCATATTGTTAGCGGTATAATAGTCGTACTGGTCAATGAAGTCTGTGGCGACAGCAGACGGATACATGGCCATCTGGCAGAATATGTTAAACATGAAATCGGTAACATGAGTATCTTCATACTGATACGCATAGTCAACAAAATCCTGCTCGGTAATCGCAGCACCCTTTACGCTGCAGCTGCCTATAAAGTCAATGTCGCGGTTCATCACTATTCCCTGAACCTCATACTGCTCTTCTCTTTCGGCATTCCACGCTCTGTATGAGGTTTCGGACCCGTTGTTTGAGGCTTCAGCCTGAAACCTGTCTATCTGTGTTCCGAATCTGCTGTACGTATCCAATGAAGGAACAGTTTCGCCGTCAGGCAATCCAAGCCACACTCTCTCAAGCGAAAAGTTGTCGATGCAATAGGACTGGATATACTCCAGATAGGGTCCGCCGCAAATTCTGAACCCTGCAAAATTACTGTCAAGCACCACATAAAACTCTACCTTGAGCCACTCGTCGTGTGTTGGATAAATGTAGCAGCTTGCCGCACCACTCGTACCTATACCGTGATTGGCATCGTACACCTGGAAGCGAAGCTCGGTAACTTCCCCTTCGTATGCGGTTCTGAAATAGCCGGTAAATTTATATGTACCCTTTGTAATTGTGGTGGAAGGTGTATAGTCAAAACAAACCGTAGGATGAGGAATATCATACATACGAAGGTATCCGCCGTTGTCCGTTTTCACATGGTCAACGGACTGAGTCTTGGCATCCCATCTTGCAAGACAACTGTCAGAGTCAAATGACCCGTCCGTAAGCAGATTTGCAGACGGCACAGACTCAGGCGCCCCTTCAAAAGGCTCAAAGACCGCCCATGGAGAATCGGCTGATACCCCTGCTGCAAGCATTGGGATCAGCATAGTAATAAACAGTAAGAAGCAAACAGCTCTATTTTTCCTCATAAGCTTTATATCCCCCCCAAAAAATCATTCTGTAAAAGAGTTTCACACGTGTATTATTATATCACATATGGAGGCTTTTGTCAATAAGTCAAATATATTTAAAACAAAAACTGCCGCGGACCGGCCGCGGCAGTTAAAGCGAGATTATTCGTGCGGTTTTATGGTAACATCAGCATACACAACAGACAGATACTTATCAGGAGAAATCTCCGCTACGAGGTACATATCGTCACGTGCTGCAGCAGGAATCTCATAGGAGAGAATCTTATCGCTTGTGAAGCCGTTCGATGTGTATGCGCTTCCAAGATACTTAGCCTCAATACCGTTGATGTAAACCTTCGGGTAATTCTTAAGGTTTGCCGAGTTTGCAGAGATGTTAAATGTAACCGTCGCATCCTGTGGAATGTCGCCCATCGGAATACGGATCATTCCGGTTCCTTTTGCATTTATTCTTAAGGGAAGCTGGTTATCTTCAACATCCCATGCAGCCAGAACGTCGTTGTAGGTAACGAGCTGTCTGCGTGTGCGGTTCATAAGCTTTTCGTAAGAACCGACTGTTGTCAGCATATTGAAGTGACCTGCACCTGAGGCAATAGAAAGGGTGTTTCCGGCTGTTGTAATTCTGTCCTCAACCGGGAAAGGATTATGTGCAAGACCGAGGAAGAGGTTATACATGTAAACCTTATCTGCGCCCTGGGAGAGCCAGCTTGCAGCACCTGCACACATGGTATCGAATGTCTGAGTAACATTGTCATTCTTGGAAGGGCCGGTGTTGTTCATGCCCTCAAATCCGGGAGCAACCTCAACGCCGTACGGATGCATGAGAGCGGTCCACATAGATACGGGAATGTGATAGTCAGTGGTGTGCCATCTTGCAGTGGGGTTAACCATGTCGATAAGACCTTCAGATGCCCATCTGATAACGTCGTATCCGAGGTCGTAGTTGGTCTGGATATCGGATGCACAGCGAAGTCCAATCTTGATATCGTGGCCGTACTTTTCTTCGTAGATACTTACGATACGGTTTACCTCACGCATGAACTCGTTAAGAATATCAAGACCTGCATACTCACCGCCAAGGTGCCAGATGTAGATATCTCTCTGGAAGTCAAGCTCTATTCCGTAGCAATCGTACATACTGAGCGACTCATTGATCATAGCGAGCATAAACTCACGAACTTCTTCATGCGAGTAGTCGAGGATCTTCTGATAATACGGAGCTACGCCCGAGGGATGGTTAAAACGTGCGAAATGCTGATTTTCGTAGTAGAAAGGTATGTATTTCTTATTTTCGGGATAACCTTCACCCGGGTTGAATCCGTGAGCATCGTTCATACGGTAGGAAAGCCACGGATTAATACCGATCTCGGGGAAGGTTTCGCAGAAGACCTCAACATAGTCGAGCTTCTTGCGATCCATGATATACATCATTTTCTCGTTGGAGGTTACTTCAACTCCGTCGGCTTTCTTTGCATGGTACTGATCGAGGAAGTCGGTAACGACCTCTGACTGATACGAAGCAACTGTACAGAAAATGTTGATCATGAAGTCGGTAACGTGTGTATCCTCATACTGATAGCAGTAATCCTTGAGCATCTTCTCGGTTACAGCAGTTCCAAAGGGATTACAGCTTCCGAGGAAGTCGATATCACGGTTCATCATGATACCCTGCACTTCGAACTGTGACTCGTACTCTGCATCCCAGGAGCCGTATGACGGAGCGGAGCCGTTGTTGGATGCCTCCGCCTGGGTATGGGTTACAGGAGTACCAAAGCCTATAGGAGCCGAGTTGGTGGAAACCGTATATCCCGCAGGAAGAGCATCAACCTTTACGAGCGAGAAATTGTCGATACAGTAAGACTGAACAAACTCAGGATAAGGACCGCCGGCAAGTGTAATACCGGTGAAATTACCGGTGAAAACTACATAGCTTTCAACCTTCAGCCACTCATCGTGTGTGGGATAAACATAAAACATTGAAGCGCCGTATCCATCGTTATTTGAATCACGAATATACACACGAAGCTGTGTAACCTCCCCCTCATATGCAGTTCTGAAGTAACCGGTAAACTTATAAACACCGGGGCCGATATAATCCTTTGAATCATTCTTAAACTTGAATGTTATGGTAGGATTAGGAATATCATGGCAGCGAAAATATCCGCCGCTCTCGGTGGTGATGTGGGTGATAGTCTGTCCGTTGGCATTCCATCTTCCCTTGCTTGCCTCGTCATCAAATGAGCTGTCGGAAAGAAGGTTGCCCTCCGGCAACGGTTCGTCTACACCCTCAAAGGGAGTAAAAACCGCCCATGAAGAGTCCGCCGTAACCAATGCGGCAAACATCGGCAGCAACATAATTATTGCAGCCAAGAAAGAGATAAGCCTTAATTTTTTCATATAAATTCCTCCGGGAAATCATTACTATGTAAAAATAGTTCACACACATATAATTCTACCACACATGCGCATGTTTGTCAACAAAATAACGTTTTCATGAGTGTAAAAAAACGGCCTCTTTTTTTGTGTATATTAGATAAAGCAAGCGCCGCGAAATGTTACTTCGCAGCGCTTTTATCGTACTATTCTGTCACCTTTACGTAAACCTCGGCATAGTTTACTGTAAGATAAGCTTCGGGAGTTATCTGTACCGTGAGGTACATGTCATCCCATGCCTCCTTGGGAACCTCATAGCATGCAAGCGTATCTGTTGAGAGTACCGGATCAATACACATTGCATAATCTACAAACTTCGCTTCCCTGCCGTTGATATATACAGTTGGCGGTGTCTCGATATTTCTTTCATTCAAGTTTATACTGAATGTAACCGTTGCGCCCTCTGGAACATCTCCAAACTGAATGTGGAGGGTTTCGGTGCTGTTAGCCTTAATTCCCTTCGGAAGCTGTGCATTGAAGTGCTGCCATGTTTCCTTCATATCGTTATGAGTGATAATCATTCTGCGGTTTCGCTCAAGCGACTTTTCGTATGAGCCGGCAGTTGTGATAACATTCCAATAGCCTTTTCCGTGGTGGATGGCAAGCACATTACTGTCTGTGGTTATCTTGTTTTCCTCGGAAATAGCTCCGTTAAGTCCGAGGAAATAATTGTAGAAGTATACCTTATCTGCGCCCTGCGAGTACCAGCTTGCGGAAAGTGCGCAGACGGTTTCAAAATCATGCTTACTCTGTGCGCCGGAGGGGCTTATCTGCACAAGCTGCTCAAGTCCGGGAGCAACCTCAACGCCAAACGGATGCATAATGGAAACCCAACTCTTAACCGGAATATCAAACTCGGTGGTAGCCCATCTCGCGGTGGGGTTGTAAAGGTCAACAAGTCCCTCTGCCGCCCAAGTGATAACATCGTAACCGAAATCATAGTTAGACTGAATATCAGTAGAGCATCGAACCGCAACCTTGATATCGTGGTTGTACTTATCCTCGTAAATCTTTACGATCCTGTCAACCTCACGCATGAAATCGGTGAGGATGTCAAGTCCGGGATACTCGCCGCCGGTGTGCCAGATCCAGATATCTCTCTGGAAGTCAAGCTCAAGACCGTAGCAATCGTAACGACCAAGCACCTCATTGACAAGAGAGAGCATGTATTCGCGTACCATGTCATGAGTATAATCCATGAGATTGTCGTAGTATCTGTTAGTGGTGGAACCGTGCTGCACACGTCTTATCTGTGGATTATCATAGTAGAAAGGCATATCCTTTTTAGATTCGGGTGTATCCATTCCGTGTGCGTCATTCATACGAAGCGATATCCACGGATTAATGCCGATCTTGGGGAAGGTTTCGCAGAACACCTTAACGTAGTCAAGGTCCAGCTTCTCATACATAATCTGAGCTATCTTTTGATTATTGGTAGGAATTGTGCCGTGCTCCTGTGCGTAGTGATACTGATCAATGAAGTCAGTTGCGACCTCGGACGGATATGTAGCAACCTGGCAGAAAACATTGATCATAAAGTCGGTAATTTGAGAGCCCTCGTGAGAATAAACGTAATTCTCAAGGTCTTCTCTGGTAGTATTTGCATTGCATGTACCGATAAAGTCGATATCTCTGTTGATTATAACGCCCTTTAAATCATATTTTGACTGTTCTTCCTCGCTCCAAGCATCAAAGGTCATGGAAGAGCCGTTCTCTGCCATTTTGATCTTAAATTCACTTGCAGTCTTTCCGAAGCTATACAGACGCTTGTAGTCATCAGGTATGGAATCAACCTTGACAAGCGAGAAATTGTCAATACAGTACTGCTGAATGTAACTTGTACCAAGCACCTTTACGGACGTAAGTGCTCTTTCGAGCGTTATGTAAAATTCAACCTTGAGCCACTCCGTGCTGGTGGGGTATACATATCCGGTGAAAACATTTCCCGCAACGTCATCAACCAATATGCGAAGCTCGGTAAGCTCGCCCTCGTATGCCATTCTAAAATAGCCGGTGAATCTGTATATACCTTTGCTGATACGATAATTTTCCAGATTGTAGGTGAAGCCGTCACCGGGAGTTGCAATATTGCTCATGTGGAGATATCCACCGGTCGCAGTCTGGTGACAGGTGAGCTTCTGACGTTTGTAAGCCCAGCCGTTCACACTATCGCTGTCATCAAACGACCAGTCGGGAACAAGGTTCCCCTCCGGCATAGGCTCGTCAACCGCATCAAACACAGCGGGCTGTGCAAGTGTGGGAACGGTAAACGCCGATGCCACGAGCGGCAAAGCCATAACCAATGCGGCAAAAAGGGATACAATTCTCTTTTTAGTCATCGTATATTCCTCCTAAAACAAATTCAGTGCGAGTTACAGGGTTTCTTTCATACCTTCAAAAATAGCATTCGCCAATTTTGCATATCCTTCATCTGTGAGGTGACATCCGTCGCGGTAATAGGACGTGCTTTGCATAAAATCAAATGTGTCTATAAGAAGCGCACCGGTCTTCTGCGCAGTACGCTCCTGTACCTCACGAAGCTTTACAAGATTTTCAAGGAAGTTGCCAACATATTCCTTTGTAAATCCTTCTTCGACTGTACGCGTCATTTCGGTTGTTTTTACAAGATAGGCTTTGGGACTTGTCGGGAGTGCCAGTATTCGTTCAATCATCTCGGTCAGAGTCTTTTCGTAAAAGTCGAGATAATACTCCGAGATCGGTCCGCCGTTGTTCTCATTGAAATGGTGCGTTGGATTTGCATCATTCATTCCGAGCATAAGAATTGCAATATCGGGCGAAGATTTCATAGCGTTTTCATACGCTTCTGTTTTCAAGTACGGAGAATATCTGTCGGGGACTTCGTCGTAATCGCATATAACGGTTGCACCGGAATGACCGAAGTTTTGCACCTCGTATGCGTCGCCGAGCAAGCCGGCGAGTACCGCAGGATAGCTTTTATCTGCGCCTGATGCCATAAGTCCGAATGTTATGCTGTCACCAAAGCAGGAAAGGCGTATTTTTGTGTTTTGCATGTGTGTAGCCTCTATAAAAAGAATCATTTTTACTTGTCTGAATTATAGCATATTTCCGCAATTTTGTCAATAGAAAAATCGCTGCAAGCGATATGCTTACAGCGATTTTTTATTTTTTTAATTTGCCACGTCTATCAATACCTCTGCAAAAATTACAGTAAGCTTTTTGTCAGCAGAGGGCGTTATCTGTGCCATGATATAAGTGTCATCGTATGCGTGAGCTGGAACAACATAGGAGTGCAGCTTGTTTCGATAATATTCATTCTTATCTGCGTAAAGTCCTATGTATTCTGCCGCCTCCCCGTTTATGATAACATTTGGGGGATTCTTTGCGTTTGGATTATCTACTGCCAAGTTTAATGTAACGGTTGCATCTTCATCAATAATTCCAACAGGAATGCGAATAAGGATCGGCTCGTCGTCGGGGGACGCCGTCGCCGGAAGCTGTTTGTTGTAGTTCGCCCAGATTTGCTTGGTATCGTTATATGTGAGGATCATTCGGCGATCTAGTGCCAGCACCTTTTCATAAGAACCGAGAGTGATCATTGCATTCCATTTACCTTTGGTCTTGGTAAAAGAAGTATCCGAGAGATCAAGCTCCCGTGTGTCAAGCTCGGAAAATCCGGGGGTTCCGCAGCGCAGGAAGTGGTTGTAGAGATATATCTTATCCGCGCCCTGATGATACCAGTTTGCGGCTGCCGCTGAAGCTGTCGGAAGATCAGACTTCGGAGCACCGTCAGTGCCGCCGTTAAGGATAAGAGTTTCAAGACCGGGAGCGACCTCAACGCCGAACGGATGCATTATAGAAACCCAGCTCTTGACCGGCACATCGAAATCGGTAGTGGTAAATCTTCCGGTAGGAACAACGAGGTCAATCAGCCCCTCCGCCGCCCATGTAATCACGTCAAAACCGAAATCGTAATTAGTCTGAAAATCGGAAGCACATCGTATACCAACCTTAATATCGTGGCCGTATTTAACCTCGTATATCTTGACGATTCTGTCCAGCTCGCGCATGAAATCGGTGAGGATCGTGAGTCCTACATACTCGCCGCCGGTATTCCAGAGCCATATCTCACGCTGGAAGTCAAGCTCAATTCCATAGCAATCGTAGCGGCTCAAAGCCTCATTGATTATCGCGAGCATATATTCGCGAACCTCTTCGAGAGAGTAGTTAAGCAGTGCGTCATAATATGCATTCGTTGTGGAGCCGTGAAGAACACGTCTGAACTGCGGATTTTCATAGAAGAAGTCAGAGAAATGATACATGGTTTCCTTGGTGGAAACATTGTGTGCATCATTCATTCTGAATGAAAGCCAAGGATTGATACCGACCTTCGGAAGCTCCTCCATCATAATCTTGATGTAGTCGATACCCTTATCTTCAAACATTATCTTGCCGCCCAGAATATCGCGAACCTCCTTGTAGTCAACAGCGATCCCCTGCTCTTCTGTGCGGTAATACTTATCGACAACGTCGGTTGTTACCTCTGAAGGATATGCGGCAATCTGGCTGTAAATGTTCAGCATGTAATCGGTCACATGCGAGCCTTCCCAAGAACGCACAAAGTTTTGGATAGTTTCTACTGTGGTATCCTCGTTCATAGAGCTGAGGCTGTCAAAGTCCTCGTTTATTATTATACCTCGAATATCATCCTGCGCTCCAACGGGAGCGTCGTCGTCCGCGAGGACACTTCCGGCTCCGGAAAACATACCAATACACACCGCTGTGGCAGTAAGCAACGAAAGCGAACGTAAGAACTTTGTTTTCATACCCACAATCTCCTGTCAGTTATTATAGTAAATTGCCAATATCCGGACAAAACTACTACCATTTTTATTCTACCATAGCAGAGCGATTTTGTCAATAATAACAAGAAACTTTATTTTATAATAATCCAATTTTACATTGATGCAAAGCCTTTTACCAAAGAAAAATCGCTGTAAGCGATATGCTTACAGCGATTGATTTTTTTACTGTACCGCGTCGATAAAAATTTCGACATAAGGAATAGTCAGGAACTTATTGCAGGAAGATGTCATCTCCGCCGTGATGTACATGTCATCATAAGCCGATTCGGGAATCCTATACGAAAGAATGGTTTCCGTAACATATTCGTTGCCCTCGGAATAAACACCTACATACTCTGCCCTCTCGCCGTTGATGATTACGTTCGGGACCTTTTCCACGTTAAACGAGTTGACAGCAATGTTAAATATCGCGCTTGCGCCGTCCGGAACAGTACCGAGCGGCATATGAATAAGTGCGTTTTCTCCGTTCGGGTATGCTCTTGTAGGAAGCTGTGCATTAGAATTTGCCCAGGTTTGTTTCGTGTCATTAAATGTTAGGATCATTCTGCGGTCCTGCATCAAGGTCTTTTCATAGGAACCGAGAGTAATCATAGCGTTCCACTTACCTTTTATGGAAGAGAAAGTGGTAACCGACATATCAATATCTCTTCTGTCGGACTGTGAAAATCCGGCAGTACCGCAGCGCAGGAAGTGGTTGTATAAGTAAATCTTATCTGCACCCTGCTCATACCAGTTTGCCGCAGCCGCAGATGCGGTGAGAAGGTCGGAGCGCGGAGTCTGTCCGCCAAGATCGCCGAGGATAATGGTTTCAAGACCGGGAGCCACCTCAACGCCAAACGGATGCATGATGGAAACCCAGCTCTTAACCGGAACATCAAAGTCGGTAGTGATGTATCTCGCGGTGGGGTTAACGAGGTCAATAAGTCCCTCTGCTGCCCATGTGATAACATCGTAACCGAAATCGTAGTTAGTCTGAATATCGGAAGCGCATCTTATGCCAACCTTGATATCGTGACCGTACTTAACCTCGTAAATCTTAACGATTCTGTCAAGCTCGCGCATGAATTCGGTGAGCTGTGTGAGTCCGACATATTCGCCGCCGGTGTGCCAGAGCCATATCTCACGCTGGAAGTCAAGCTCAAGTCCGTAGCAATCGTAGCGGCTGAGTGCCTCATTGAGTATAGCGAGCCAATAATCGCGAACCTCCTCATGAGAGAAGTCGAGTAGTCCGTTATAGTAACTGTTTGTGGTAGAACCGTGGAGAACGCGTCTGAACTGGGGATTCTCATAGAAGAAATCCGAGTAATGGAACATGAATGGCTTGTAAGCAATGTTGTGTGCATCGTTCATTCTGAACGAAATCCAGGGATTTATGCCTGCCTTGGGAAGTTCCTCCATCATAACCTTGATGTAGTCGATACCCTTATCCTCAAACATCAGCTTACCCATCTTTACGTCGGAGTCATTCTTATAGTTAACCGCCTGTCCCTGCTCCTCTGTGCGGTGATACTTGTCAATAATGTCGGTTGCAACCTCTGAGGGATATGCGGGAATCTGGCTGTAAATGTTCAGCATGTAATCGGTTACATGCGAGCCCTCCCACGAGCGCACAAAGTTTCGTATGGATTCTTCGGTGGTACTTTCACTCATCGAGCTTAAGCTGTCGAAGTCCTCGTTGATAACGATGCCGTGAGTTTTATACTTGATCTCGTCCTCAGGCTTCCACTCGGGGAATTCAAAGCCCGGAACAGAAAGCTTCTGAGATGAACCGTTGTAATCCATGCCCTTAATCTTCGGGATATCCTCAGCCTTGTCAAATGCCATGTAAAGCAGATCTTCCTTAGCTGTTACGTCGCGGATGTAGAAATTGTCAACATAGAAATCAGAAGTTCCGGCACTGTCGCTGTGAATCTTAAGATTAAAGATTTCACTACTTGCAGCGGTAAAGGTAAGATTAGACATCGTATTCCAGCCGTGGTTTATAATAAATCCGCGCTGACCGCAAATGTCGCTGCCTTCCTCAACAGTAATATCTCCACCCTTTTGATTTTCGATTATAAAGCGGA
This sequence comes from Candidatus Flemingiibacterium sp., assembly GCA_045636265.1. Taxonomy (GTDB): domain Bacteria; phylum Bacillota; class Clostridia; order Oscillospirales; family CAG-272; genus Flemingiibacterium. Next base: position 21,328 of record JAZTXD010000074.1, on the reverse strand, counting down.
ATTTCTGATAATTATCCGCAATATAAATATTCATGTCAACACGGTAAGTGTGACCTTTTTCAAGCTTTATACCCGGTTTAAACACTACACCCGAAGCATAAAGTGTGCGCTCTGTAACCGATAAGTACTGATCATCCGGCTCGGTGATTCTCTCAAGATCGGTTTCCTCGTCTGGAATTTCAGGCACTACTAACCCGGGGAGCGGCCCATTTGCAGCTTTAACAGTCTGCGAGGCATCATAGGCGTCAATGCCGTGACAGAAGTTTATATGGTTCGGGTTTTCAAAGTCGAAATTAATGATCTCCTTTGAATCGGTCACATCGTAAATACGGAGATTGTCAATGAAGAAGTCCTCTGTTCCGGAGCTGTCACTATGTATCTTCACAGCAAATCGGCTGGTCGCTTTTGCAGTAAACGCAAGAGCTCTGAACTCATTCCATCCTGTGTTGACTGTGATTCCGCGTACACCGCCGGCATCGGGTGTTGCTCCGGTGGTGATATTACCGAAGGCGGCATCTTCAACCATTACTCGCAATGTCTGCGTTTTATCGGTTGCTACGGCAATATCGATATCAAGAGTATACTCATGACCTCCGATAAGCTGAATGCCGGCATCGAAAACGATGTGGACACCCGATGCGTAGTTACCTCTTTCGGTAACGGCAAGGTAGTTGTTTTCATCATCGGCAGCACCAACGATGCCTACAAGCATACTAAGGCACAGAGCCGCTGTGAGTATAAGCGAAAGCAAACGCAAAGTCTTTGTTTTCATAGAAAAATCTCCTCTCAATTCATTGCACAAGCTGTAAATCGCAGGCAATGATACCACTGCTTATATTCTATCATAATAGAGCAAACTTGTCAACAAAAAACAATAAAAAGATTGCTGTAAGCCTGAAGCCTACAGCAATCCATATTTTAGTCTGCAACGTTGATGAGCGCCTCAACATACGGTACAGCGAGATACTTGTTGGTCGCAGAACAGATTTCAACTATGAGATACATATCGTCATACGCCGATGCGGGAATCTTATAGGAGAGTATCGGATAACCCTTGATGTACTCATTCTCTTCTGCATACTGGCCGATATACTCAGCCTTGATGCCGTTAACGGTAACGTTAGGATAATTCTTTATATTCAGCGAATTAACAGCGATATTGAGCAGCGCCTCAGCCCCCTCGGGAATAATGCCAACAGGCATACGAATAGCTACAGGCGGGGAATTGGGGGATACTCTTGCAGGGAGCGGATTGTTTGATTCCTTCCATGTTTGCTTAGTATCATTATATGCAAGAATCATTCTGCGGTCCATCGACATTACCTTCTCGTAAGAACCGAGAGTGATCATCGCATTCCACTTACCTTTTGTTGTATTGAGAGAAGTTACAGAAAAGTCAATGTCAGTTCTGTCGGACTCGGAGAATCCTTTGGTACCGCAGCGCAAGAAGTGGTTGTAAAGGTATATCTTGTCGGCACCCTGAGCATACCAGTTTGCGGCAGCTGCTATGGCTGTAGTGAGATCGGAGTCGGAATTACCGTCAAGACCTCCGCCAAGTGTTAAGGTTTCAAGGCCGGGGGCAACCTCAACACCGTACGGATGCATTACCGATGCCCACAGTCTTACCGGAACGTCAAAGTCTGTCGTGGTAAATCTTCCGGTAGGGTTAACCAGGTCAATAAGTCCCTCGGACGCCCACGTGATAACGTCAAGACCAAAGTCGTAGTTGGTTTGGATATCGGAAGCACAGCGGATTGCAACCTTGATATCATGGCCGTATTTAGCCTCATAGATGCTGACGATTCTGTTAAACTCACGCATAAACTCACTCAAAAGATCAAGGCCTGCATACTCGCCTCCGGTGTGCCAGAGCCATATCTCGCGCTGGAAGTCAAGCTCGACTCCGTAGCAATCGTAAAGGCTCAGCGCCTCGTTGAGTATAGCGAGCATATACTCGCGAACGTCTTTGTGTGAATAGTCAAGCAGTCCGTCATAATAGCTGTTTGTGGCAGAGCCGTGCAGAATACGTCTGTATTCGGGATGCTCGTAGAAGAAATCCGAGAAGTGGAACATCGTCGGCATGGAGGAAACGTTGTGCGCGTCGTTCATTCTGAATGAGAGCCACGGATTGATGCCAACCTTGGGAAGCTCATCCATCATAATCTTGATGTAGTCGATCTTCTTGTCCCCAAACATGATTTTAGCGCCTTTGACGTCGCCGACAGTTTTATAGTCAACAGCAGTCCCCTGCTCCTCTGTACGGTCATACTTATCAAGAAGGTCGGTCGCGACCTGTGACGGATAGGAAGGAATCTGGCTGTAAATGTTGAGCATGTAATCGGTTACGTGCGAGCCTGCCCACGAGCGAACGAAATTGCGGATACTTTCTTCTGTGGTGGATTCGCCCATGGAAGAAAGGCTGTCGAAGTCTTCGTTAATTACGATACCCTTGATATCATACTGAAGCTCGTCCTCCGGGCTCCACTTGGGAAGTTCAATTCCCTTTACGGAAATTCTCTGCGATGCACCGGAGAAAACCACACCCGAAAGCAAACGCAAATCCTCGCCTTCATCAAAATCAAGGTATAACAGATCTTCTTTTGCACTTACATTGCGAATGTAAATGTTGTCAAGGTAGAAATCAGATGTACCTTCAGTGTCACTGTGGATTTTAATTCTGAATTCTTCATTACTTCCTGCGGTAAACGTAAGGTTGGTCATGGTATTCCAGCCCTGCTCAAGCCTGAAGCCTCGCTGAGCGCAAATATCAATTCCGGATTCATCTGTGGCGTCGCCACCATTTACGGTTTCCACCATTATGCGAAGGCTCTGCTTCGGTTCGACAACATAGATGTTGAGATCAACTCGGTAGTAATTCTTTTTCTCCATTACAATACCGGGGGTGATTACTACACCCGAGGCATAGCTTGCACGGTCTGTAATCGCCGCATAATATTCATCGGGAGTTGTGACACGGTCAAGGTCCTCAACGATAGGTGCTTCCGGCGCTATGTATTCGGGAAGCGCGCCTTTCATCTTTCCAACAACCTGCGTTGCACCGTATTTGCCGATACCGACACAGGAATTAATCTCTTTTTCGTCTTCGAAGTCAAAGCTTATAACTTCCTTTTTGTCAGTAAGATCATATATGCGAAGATTGTCTATAAAAAAGTCCTCGGTGCCAAATGTGTCGCTGTGAACCTTAACCAAAAATCTGCTGGTTGCTTTGGCGGTGAATTTGAGATCTCTGAATTCATTCCAGCCTTCGTTAACAGTAAGTCCGCGCTTCGCGCCGGCATCGGAATGTGTGCCTGTGGTAAGGTTGACAAGTCCGTCATTTTCAACCATAACGCGAAGTGTCTGTGCTTTCGGAGCATTGCTTGCAATGTCAATATCAAGCGAATACTCGTGTCCGCCGATAAGCTTTATTTCGGCATCGATAACAACAAGCACACCTGATGCATAGTTACCTCTTTCGGTAACTGCGATATATGTATTTTCAGCAGCAAATACACCGCCTGCACCCATGAGCATACCGATGCATATTACAACTGTGAGGGCAAGTGAAAGCAAACGCAAAGCCTTTGTTTTCATAGCAAAAATCTCCTATACGTTTATTTATAGTAAATTGCAGTACATTTTCATGATAGCACGGCAACTGATAATTGTCAAGTTCTTTTCCGTATAAAGTGAATTTTTAATATGCGAATTGTAAATTCGCCCTCAAGGCGATTTTTGCTGCAAAAAAATCGCTGTAAGCGCAAGGCTTACAGCGATAGTTTTTTTATTTTGCTACATTGATCGTAACATCAACATAGGATACAGCGAGGTACTTGCCGCTGGATGTAACCATTTCTGCTATAAGGTACATGTCATCATAAGCAGATGCAGGTATCTTGTAAGAAAGAATGGTGTGATCAACATAATCGTTACCGGTTTCCGAATACACGCCAATATACTCTGCCTGCTTTCCGTTAATGGTAACAGTCGGATACTTCTTAACATTCTGTGCGTTAACAGCGATGTTGAAGATCGCTTCTGACCCCTCGGGAATAATACCGACAGGCATGCGGATGGACGCGGGAGTAGAATTCGGATATGCTCTTGCGGGAAGCTGTTTGTTGTCAGTCTTCCAGTACGCGTATGTATCGCTGTAGGTAAGAATCATTCTGCGGTCGAGGGACATTACCTCCTCGTAGGAACCGAGAGTTGTCATAGCTCTCCACCTACCGTTTGGAGTAGTGAAGGATGTCACAGAAAGATCGAGCGTCTCTCTGTCAGACTCGGAGAATCCGGCAGTTCCGCAACGCAGGAAGTGGTTATATAAATAAAGCTTATCTGCGCCCTGAGCATACCAGTTCGCGGCAGCCGCTGCAGCAGTGGGAAGGTCGGAACGGGGAGTCTGTCCGCCAAGGTCACCGAGGATGATGGTTTCAAGACCGGGAGCAACCTCAACACCATAAGGATGCATTACGGAAGCCCACATTCTTACAGGAACATCAAAGTCAGTGGACATGTATCTCGAGGTGGGGTTAATGAGGTCGATAAGTCCTTCAGATGCCCATGTGATAACGTCAAGACCGAGATCATAGTTAGTCTGAATGTCTTGAGCAACACGAACTGCAACCTTGATCTCATGTCCGTATTTTTCTTCATATATGCTGATAATACCATCAAGCTGACGCATAAAGTCGTTGAGATAATCAAGACCGTTATACTCGCCGCCCATATGCCAGAGCCAGATCTCACGCTGGAAGTCAAGCTCTAAACCGTAACAATCGTATTTGCTGAGTGCTTCATTGAATATAGCGAGCCAGTAGTCGCGAACTTCCTCATGGGAATAGTCAAGCAGTCCGCCGTAGTAGGTGTTTATAGTAGAGCCATGCTGAACACGTCTGAACTGGGGATTTGCATAGAAGAAGTCGGTGTAGTGGAACATGGTTTCCTTGTAAGCGATATTGTGCGCATCGTTCATTCTGTAGGAAAGCCACGGATTGATGCCAACCTTGGGCAGCTCTTCCATCATGATAGCAATGTAGTCGATTCCCTTGTCTTCAAACATTATCTTTGCGCTGGAAACATCCTTGTCATACTTGTAGTCAACCTTCATGCCCTGCTCTTCGGTACGGTAGTACTTATCAAGAAGGTCGGTTGTTACGTCAGAGGGATAAGCCGGAATCTGGGAGAATACGTTGAGCATGTAGTCGGTTACATGAGAACCTTCCCATGTCTTTACAAAGTTGCGGATTGTGTCTGCGGTGGTAGAGGCGTCCATAGAAGAAAGGCTGTCGAAGTCCTCGTTTATAACGATACCGCCAACTTCATACTGAAGCTCGTCCTCGGGACTCCACTTGGGAAGCTCAATTCCCCTCATAGTAATTCTCTGGGAAGCACCGGGATAAGACATACCGGTAATGCTGCGGAGTATTTCACCGTCATCAAATGCCCAAGTGAGTATATCCACCTTGTCTGTTACGTCGCGCAGGTAGAAGTTGTCGATATACATATCGCACTCTCCACTGCTGTCGTTGTGAATCTTAATTACGAAAGGATCGTTACCCGTTGCGGTAAATGTGTAGTTGGTAAGGGTATTCCAACCCGCCTTAAGGTCAATACCGCGCACGCCGTTCAAGTCGCTGCCGGCTTCAAAGGTAACATCTCCGCCGTTGCTCGTTTGAGCAAGTATACGAATCTTTGAGTCTTGGGCAACATAGATATTAACGTCTACACGGTAATAATGCTTTTTCACAGCATTAACTCCAGGGTTGATTACAATACCGGAAGCGTAATGTACACGCTCTGTAATTTCAAGATAGTAGTCATCGGCAGTGGTAATTCTGTCAAGATCTTCAACCTCCGGAATTACCGGCAGTACATAAACAGGAAGCTCCCCCTTCATAGGAGTGATAGTCTGTTCTTCACCGAAGCCTTGCTTGGGTCCAAAGAAGAAATCGTAGTGAGATTTATCTTCAAAGTCAATCTTTACAACCTCTTTGGAATCGGTAAGGTCGTAAATGCGAAGATTATCAATGAAAAAGTCTTCTGTTCCAAAAGCGTCACTATGTATCAGAACAGTAAATCTGCTGGTGGTTTTAGCAGTGAACTTAAGATCTCTCAGTTCGTTCCAGCCGGTCTTCATCTCAAGTCCGCGCTTTCCGCCGGCATCGGCCTGTGCTCCGGTGGTAATATTTCTCAACGCGGTATCGTTAACCAAAACGCGAAGTGTCTGAGCCTGCGGAGATATTACCGCGATGTCAATATCAAGTGTGTACTCGTGTCCGCCGATAAGCTGAACCTCGGGGTCGGAAAGGAAATATACGCCCGACGGATAGTTAGCTCGTTCGGTAACAGCGAGATAGTTGTTTTCAGCAGCGAAAACGCTGCCTGCTCCCACAAGCATACCAAGGCACACAGCCACGGTCATAACCAGCGAAAGTGAACGCAAAAGTTTCATTTTCATACAAAAGATCTCCAATCATATTTGTTGCAAGTTACTAATTATCCCATATGTAACATAGCTAATCTTATTCTATCATAATAAACTATATTTGTCAATACAAATATAGGACATTAGTATGATTTTACGTCTTTTTTTCACTTTTACAAGAATGGCTTCGGTATTACCGAAGCCATTCCATATTACATATTACATATCATCGTGTGATGCCTATTGTTCCTTATCTTGTCAACAAAAAACACCGCTGTAGGCTATGACCTACAGCGGTGCAAAGATCTCAATTATTTAGCATCAACAATTACATCCATGTAATTTATTTCTATGCCGTTTGTGGTAGGTGTAACTTCCACAACGAGATAGAGCTCATGGAACACCTCAGCGGGAACCGTGTAGGTATATAACTTGTAATTGTTACCTGTGCCGGCATAAGCAGCCAAATCAGAGGGAACATTTGCGATGCCGGTGCTTGTAGCAAGCTTCGAGTTAACATATACAGTAGGAGCAGTATCAAGCTTATTTCCAGCAAATCTGAGAGTAACAGTAGCATCCGCGGGAATGTCGCCTACAGGAACACGGAAAGTAGTGGTAACATTCTTGCTCACGCTCTTGGGAAGCTGTGCATTAGGCTTGGACCAGAAAGGATTTACATCGTTGTATGTGAGAACAGTTCTGCGATCGAGAGTCATAAGGTTGTCATAGGAACCGATAGACGCAATCGCATCGCCGTAAGCCGCATTACCCTTAAGACCGTTCATGTAAACCTTGTCAACGCCCTGGGAGAACCAGTTTGCAGCAGCACCACGGAGAGTTTCGATGGTGTGTGCGGAAGCCCCCTTCTCAAGGCCCTTTTCGCTTGCTGCAAAAGTAGCCTGGATGCTGGGAACAACCTCACCGCCATACGGATGCATAAGTGCAGTCCATACTCTTACAGGAACGTCAAAGTCGGTGAGAGTACCGCTTGCGGTGGGAACAACTCTGTCGATGATACCGTCAGCAACCCATGTTGCTACGTCGATACCGAGCTCATAGTTGGTTTCGAGATCGGAAGCGCAGCGAACGCTGACCTTGATCTCGTGACCGCGGGAAATTTCAAAAGTCTTAACGAGTCTGTCAACCTTGCGCATGAAGCCGTCAAGTATATCAAGACCGTTGTACTCGCCGCCTACAGCCCACATCCAGATAGCATTCTGGAAGTCAAGCTCGATGCCGGCACAGTCATACTTTGTAAGCGCCTGCTTAATGATGTCAAGCATGTATGTACGAACTGCCTCATTGGAGTAGTTCATAGCGGAATGATAGGTTGTGTTAAGCGCGGAACCGTATGTAACACGCTTGATGTTGGGAGTGTTCTTATAGAACTTGGAAAGATTGCTCGAAGCGATGGTACCGGTGTAGGTATCATTCATATCGAAAGCAAGCCAAGCATCGATTCCTGCATCCTTGAACGCCTTGCAGAGAACGTCAACGCGGTCAAGACCGGTAACCTCTGCGGGAGTAACAAGATTCTTGCTGAATACATCGATAACATAGTCAGTTACGTGTGTTCCTTTGTATGCATTTGCATAATCCTTAAGGCCCTGCTCTGTTGTGATAGAGGAATATGCAGAAGTATTTTCACTTACAACAATACCCTGTACACCGTCTGCCGCAGATACACCTGCGGGAGCAAGAAGAAGCTGAGCCGCAGTGAAAGCCGCAACAGCAATCGAAATAAGTCTTGTCTTTTTCATAATTTGGTATCTCCTTATCCGTGCATTATGTTAACGCTATTATTTTAACGCACAAAAACATATATTACATGTATATTGTACCACAAGCAAGTGCTTTTGTCAACAAAAAACAGTTGCACATTATGTAAAATTTACATCGTTATAATTGTTCATTTTCACCAAACAATTCTTTGATTTTTGATAAAAAAGCCAAGTGCAAAGCGTTAAATACCAAGTATTATGAGCGATTACAGCGTGCAAAGTGTTTTCTCAAACCAGTCGCGCAAATGCTTTACTGTGCCCTGCGCACTCATACCGGCGAACGGACGCATTTCAAAGGAAACGGTCTGCGCTTCGCCACGGCTGAAATATTCTGCATTGCAAAGAAGACGCATAAACTCTGCCCCGTCATTCTCATCAAACTCTCCGTCCGGGGCACCCCAAGAAACATGCTTGTCGCCGTAGAAGGGATTGGCGCGATTCTTCAAAATACAGTTGCCGAGGTGAATGTGGCGGAGCATCGGAGCAGTCTTTTTGACAGCGCTTTCCAGACTCTCATGAAGCAGCGGAACATGTCCCATATCAAGAAGAATACCCACGTTAAGTCCGTTTTCCTGCCACTTGCCAACGCACTCGCATGTATCCTCGAGCGTACCGAGCAGGAAGAACTTGTCCACATCTCTGTCGATTGCTTCAAGTGTCAGGCAAACGTCATGCGGAATAATCTGTGCCCACTCGTTTACAAACTCAACGTAGCGAGCCTTTGCTCCATCGCGGTCTTCGGGGACATCCCTGCCGCTGCCGAAGATGATTTTCTTCGCGCCCGACTCGAGCGCAAATTCGGTTTCACGCTTCAGAACATCCATAGCGTATATACGTTCATTCTTATCAGTTGTAGCCGGTAAGATAGGAACTTCGCCGAAGCGATCGCCTATATTGTAGTTTATCTGCTTACCGCACCCCCGGAGAATTTCAATTTCCTCTTTCGCGTTTCCTGGAAAAACCCAGCAGTCAAGAGCGTCCATCAGCGGATTTTCCGAAAGCTCGGCGAGAGTTTTGGTATGCACATCGCCGTTTGTTATGCTCTCGGGATAGAGGAACATGTGGTTGATTCCAAGTATAATCGGATCCATTTTACGCATTGCTTACCATTTCCTTTTCCTTTAATAAATAATCCGACCAGCACGCGAGCAGATTATCACCGCCAAACTCCACAGTATCTTCATTTATAAACAGTTCAGGATGAAGCGCTTTCATCACTTCGAGATATCTGCATTTTGAATATTTAATGCGAACGATTGCTGGCATCTCAAGCTTTTTCGGAGCAATGCTCTTCGCCGCATTTACAGCTTTTGCCGCACCTTCCTTTAGAATAGAACGCGTCTTCGCCGGCGACAGACATACAGCCTGTGCCTCGTCAAGTGACGTCTTAACCGCAACGGTCACAACGCCCGGAATTAGCTTTTCCGCTTCCCTGCATCCAACATCGTCGCCGGACACAAAGACAAGCGGGAATCCCTGTTCACCCGCAAGCGCGGCTTCAACACCTATCTCGCCCACAAGCTCGCCGTTTATATGTATAGAATCATACTGAACAAGGTAAGAATGCGCAAGCATCGCACCTGGTACTCGCGCCATTGAATGAAGACCGATCAAAAGCAGTCCGTCAAAGTCACCGCCGACGCCTCTGTAAAGCTTTCCGTTGATCGGCTTTCCGACAACCGAAACGATATCATCGGGGAGCTGTGACATATCCACATTTCGTCCGTCGGTGTGCATATCGTATACAACGATTTCATGGTCACCTGCGGCGCGGATACCGTCTATTACAGCAAGCAGATCGTTCATCAGCATATCTCTGCCAAACTGGGAGTTTTCAGCCTGTTGGTATGTGGTAATACCGGTAACACCCTCAATATCTGTCATTATTAAGAATCTCATTTTACCCAGCCTCCGGTAATATTACATTTTTAGAAATTCCACTTAAATGCATCTACAATTATACAATTATTACATTACAATGTCAATACCTTTTTGATAAAACATGGGGATTTCCGTCCTCATGGATTAAAAAATCAGGCAAAAATCAAAAACCTCCCGAAAATTCGGGAGGTTTTGTTTTTGAAAGCGTTTTGCGGAATTTTATTCGCCCTTTACAGCTGCACCTACAGCGCCGTTTATAGCATTGAATGTGCAGTTAAATTCATCATCCTCAAAGTCTTCGTAGAAGAACACATTGCCGGTAAGTTTCTCGGTAACCTTGATGTAATCAATGTCAAAGCTATCACCGTAAGCGACGCCGCCAACTGCTCCGCCGTGAATCTTAATTGCAAGCTGACCGTTTGCTACACCGCGTAAGTCACCGCTCTTAACAACCCAATCGCCAGCCGCTACAGGGAAACCGTTGCCAGAGGTAGCGTAGTCTACAGGCATTATTTCCTGATTACCAAGGAGGCCACTGGCAGGTCCTGCTCCGCAGTAAGCACGGTAATAAGATGTGTCTGCATCAGTACGCATCTTGATTTCAAGAGTGTACTGTTTGTTTGCATCAAGAACATATGCACTGTCTTCAGTTACAAATTCAACGCCCTGCGGATAAGCTGTGGTTTCTACGCGAAGGTAGTATTTGTCTCCAACGACTTCCGGGTTGTCTGTAACCTCACCCTCACTGTTGTCACCTTCATTGTTGCTGTTTGCTGCTCTTCTGAGAAGAAGCATTGCGAGAATACCAACGGAGGAAGCACCGGTAGCTTCAGTGGGCTTAAGGCTGATCATCGTTATATCAGCATTGCAGAACTGGAAAGGAAGATTCTTGTCTGCAAGGAAACCGTCCGCACCTGCGATAGTTGAGTAATTGCTCTTCATGTAGGTGTGGTTCTGGAAAGAACCGTCCTGCTTCGCGATCTGAACGAGCATAGGAGAGTTTACAATTTCATCGTCTGCAGTAGAGTCATCATAGATATCCTTGAGGAGGCCTGCAGTAACTGTTTCACCACCGAATGTGTAGGTGCCTGCAACAGGAGCAACGCCGTCCTTACCAATGAATTTGATGTTCTTTACAACGATATCGTTGGGAATTTCAACATAGAAATAAACATCAACCCATTCAGTAGCAACAGGAACACTGTTCTTTTCTGCATAGTAGATGTTTCCGTCAACGTCCTCAATTTCAACACCTACATTGATCTTGTTGTGGTCTGCGATAACAGTTGTGGGAGCGGTAGCGACTGCTCCAGTAGAATAGAATGCACGAGCAACAACAACGTTAGCTCTGCTGTAGGGAACCTTGAAGGTACCGGTAACAAGGTATGTGCCAGCCTTGAGGTTCATGTCTTCAGCTGGAGTATAGGTTGCAACGGAACCGGGAACTGTTGCATAGTCATCATCAACACCATGAGAAATCACAGAGCCCTGGAAGCCGGCGTAGCTGGAAGAAACATATGCAGTCCAAGCTCCAACGCCGTTATCGTAGGTTTCGTCGATAAGCTTAGCGCCGGTGGAATCGGTAAGAACCATGCTGTCGATATCAAAGTCAGCGAAAGAATGGTGAGTTCCTGCGGGAGCACCGTAACCACCGTGGAAGTAGAGGCTGAACGCCTGATTAGCTGCAGGAGTCATTCTGATCGTTACGTTAGACCAATCGCCGTTAAGAAGAACATGAGCCTGTGCGCCACCTGCAAATGCACGAACATATTCGTCCGCTTCGGAAGAACGCATTCTCATGGTAAGTGTATAGGTCTGACCAGCGGTCAAACTAACATTGGATGTGTAGGAAGCACCGGAAACGTAAGACTGTCTGCTGCCAACATGAACATAGCCGTTCTTAATTGCCTGGGTGCCCTTTACAGATACGTTTGCCGCACCGTTAATACCCTCATATGTGCAGTTAACATCAGCATCATCAAAATCCTCATAGAAGAAAACATTGTCAGTTCCCTTCTCGGTGATCTTTATGTAGTCAACGTCAAAGCTGTCGCCGTAAGCAACGCCTACGACTCCGCCGTGGATTTTAATTGTGAGCTGACCGTCTGCAATATTTACGAGGTCGCCGTTAAGAACAACCCAGTCGCCGCCCTGTACAGCAAATCCGTCACCAGCATCTGTTGGGAACGTTATTTCATGGGTGCCGCCAAGTGCGCTATAAGCACCTGCTCCGCAGTATAAACGGTAGTAAGATGTGCCTGCAGCTGCAGTACGCATCTTGATTTCCATGGTGTATGCTTTGGTGCTGTCAAGAGTGTACGCACTATCTGATGTGGTGATAGCTACACCCTGCGGATATGCTGATGTTTCTACAGCAAGGTAGCCGCCGGTTGCAGCAGAAGTGTTCTGGGGATTAGACTGGATAACACCGGTCCAATCGCCAAGTGCAAGCTCTGCCGTCTGTCCCGGGAAGATAAGCTCAACAGGCGCTGCTGTGAGTACTACCGAGAAACAAGAAACAACAAGAGCTACAGCAAGGAACATCGAAATAATTCTTGTCTTTTTCATGCTAAATCTCACTTTCTAAATATTTGGGTATAATTACACCCTAATTTTACACATATAATATATCATAATATTTCTTTTTTGTCAATACTTTTTTATCATTTTAGAATGAATTTTTTATTTTGTTTTAGTATTTTGTGACGAGTATTACAAATTCGCACCAAAATTACCTAAAATGCAAAAAACAATAGCAAAAAGCCGATCTGTCTTTTGACAAATCGGCTTTTAATGGCGCGCCTGGCAGGATTCGAACCTGCGACCTACCGGTTCGTAGCCGGGCACTCTATCCACTGAGCTACAAGCGCGTACCGTCTTTCGACGACTATTAGATTATACCACAACAAGAATCCTTTGTCAATAGGTTTTTGAAATTTTCCCAAAAATATTTTATCGGTCATTTTTTCGGATATATGCGCATACATTTGTACAAAAAGCCAAAAAAGGATGGTATTTCTATGAAACCGAATGATCAGATCAGTGTCACGTCATACAGCGGCAGTGTTGGAGCCGAAATCGCCTCCGATTATATTCTCCCCGACACCTATCCCGATGTCAAGAGGGTGCTTCGCGTGGAAGCGAAGCCTATATTAATAGGTAGATATATTTCGGGCAGAAAGCTTGAGATCACCGGAGCTGTGGATTACACGGTAATCTTCTGTGCCGACAGTGAGAGCGGCGAATCACTCCACTGCGTGCACTTTGCCGGAGATTGGGAGAGCGCCGTAAACGATATAGGTTCGCTTGAAGGAGCAAACATAACCGTTATCCCCAAGATCAGCTCGTGCACGCAGCGCCTTGCAAACCCACGCAAGCTGTCGCTGAAATCTACAGTCACAAGCGATGTTAAGGTAACAGCACTGCTTCCCTGCACCCCGACATGCGAGGGCGCGCAGTCTGCCGCGGAGCAGATGCAGCTTGAAAAGCTCACCAGAACTGTTGAGTCGCGCCGCGAATGTACATTTCTTGCCGATCCGCTTCGCATAAGCGAGAATCTTGAGCCGGATGCCGCACAGCCCGCCATTGACGAAATTATCAGCTGTTCGTGCGGTATATGCTTCCACGAAGCAAAAATAAACCGCGATGCGGATTTTACGGTTTCGCTCAAAGGTGAGGCGCTCATCGACTGCATCTACAAGTCACAGGGCGAGGCGGGAGTTTACAAAAGCTTTTCGAGAAAATTCCCCGTGGCATACATTGTCGGTGCTGATGAATATGAGAAGCAGTTTGCAAACTGCCGCCCCGAATCGCTTCTGGCAAGCGCGGATGCTACAACTGTTGAAATAAGCGCATCCGTGGGCGAAAACGCATACGGAGAGCGGCGTGTTGTCGAGCTTGACATGAGCGCGGATGTTACTGTGTGCATCGTGGGAAGCGAGGATGCCGAGTTGGTCCTTGATGCATATTCGCTGACACGCGAGTGCGAGTGCATAAAGCATGAATTTGACTGCGAGAGCACGGGAAAGGTTCTCTTTGCAAATTTCTCCGTGGGTGAGAGCGCAAGCCGCTCTGAGCTCAATATCCCCGAAGGCTCCACAGTTATTGATACCGCGGCGGATGTCAGCTTAACCGACATGAAAATAGAGCGCGGCCGTGCCGTGCTCTCCGGCACTGCGGCTGTATCCTGCATACTGGAAAACAACGGAGAATATATGAGCAGTGACACAACTGTGCCGATAAAGTGCGAGCTTAATGTGGGCGAGATTGCCGAGCCGCTGGCGTACACATGCTTTCCGAGAGCATACGACATGCGCGCAAGACTTGATCCGGAGCGTATCTCCTTTGACTTTGAGGTATCCCTATGCATGCAGGTATGCGAAAAGAGGCATCACGCCTCAATTTCAGCAATACGTCTTTTAGGCGAAGCGCGTGAGGCTAAACCGTCCTCGTGCATGACACTTTGCTATCCCGGTGAGAACGACACGCTCTGGAATATCGCAAAACGGTATAACACAACCGTAAATGCGCTCGAGGCTGCAAACACCGGCACAGGTCGGGTGCTGATGATACCCCAAGCGCCTAAAGGTATTGTAATATAAAAACCAAGGCTCCGCAGATGCGGAGCCTTTTGTGTATTTACTTTATCTTTGAGTCGCAGTAGTGGCATCTTACCTCGCCCTCAACCTCTTTTGTGAGCAGGGGCAGATACTTCTCGTGATTTGAGATACAGCGGGGATTTGTGCAGAACTGCTTTTCGGGAAGCGGATATGCCGGAGCACGTCCTCTTTTCTCCGCGCCGACAAGCTTCGCAACAAGCGCCATTCTGATGAACATGCCGTTTTCAGCCTGCTCGAAATATACGCATCTCGGGTCATCGTCAAGCTCATACGAAATCTCGTCAACCTTGGGAAGCGGATGAAGCACGATAAGGTCCTTCTTGGCAAGCTCCATCTTGTCGGATGTGAGGCGGTAAACGCCTGCCTGACGCGCATACTCCTCGGGGGATTTGAAGCGTTCTTTCTGAATACGTGTCATATAGAGCACGTCGAGCTCACCT
The DNA here is from genome assembly GCA_045636265.1 of Candidatus Flemingiibacterium sp. GTDB lineage: Bacteria > Bacillota > Clostridia > Oscillospirales > CAG-272 > Flemingiibacterium. The sequence goes on along the minus strand of JAZTXD010000074.1, from coordinate 6,180 downwards.
ATGCACTCTTCGAGAGTGGACACCTTCTTGATCTCGCATCCGTTTGCAACAAGCTCGTCAGTAACATAAGACGGAAGCTGAAGCTCGGGAGTTGAAATAAGTACAAAGCGGTTATTCTTGAATCTCATCAGCGCACGAAGCAGCGAATGTACGGTTCTTCCGTTGAGCAGGTCGCCGCAGAAGCCGACGGTAAGTCCGTTTATGTCGCCCTTGAGCTCGGAAATCGTCATAAGGTCTGTGAGAGTCTGCGTGGGGTGGAGATGACCGCCGTCGCCCGCATTGATTACGGGAGTGTGTGAATAAAGGCTGGAAGCAAACGCCGCGCCCTCAACGGGATGACGGATAACGAGGATATCGGCGTATCCGGTTACGATTTTAACGGTGTCGCGCAGTGTTTCGCCCTTGGAAACGGAGCTGGAATTCGGATCGGAGAATCCGATAACCTTTCCGCCAAGGCGCATCATTGCGGTCTGGAAGGACATCATGGTACGTGTAGACGGCTCGTAGAAAAGTGTAGCCATAATTCTTCCCTTGCAGACATCTCTGTATTCTGCGGGAGATTTCTTTATACGGAACGCGAGAGTTTTAAGCTCCTCCCACTCCTCAAGTGACATGTCGTTAAAATCGATCAGATTTCTAATGTTCATACTGAAAACTCCTTTAATTATTCAAACATCTTTTTTATTATTGCCTTTGCTGTACGCTGCGGAAAGGTATTGTAAAACGAATAATCCGCACTGCCTCTGTATATGGGATAGCGCTCGGTTAAGATGCGCCTGTAGTTTTCCACATCCCCGTTTACCGGTGGGCGCATCAGGACATTCACGTCCGCCGCCACACTCCGGATGCTTCTTTTTATCCACACGACTGTTGTTTTTTCGCAGAGAAGCTCACGGCTTTTTTCGTATGTCACAAGTCCGCCGCCGCAGGACAGTATCATAAGCTCACCGTTTGACTCAGCTATGACTTCGGCAAGTGTTCCGTATTCTATCTCACGGAACTTCTCCTCGCCATCTTCGGCGAAAATCTTTTTGATTTCTCCAAACCGACAAACAATTTCATCATCCAGATCAACAAACTTTGCACCCAGCTTTTTCGCAAGAATCTTGCCAATACTTGTTTTGCCGCATCCGGTCATGCCGATAAGTGAAACAATATTATTCCTGATTTCAAGCATTAGAGTTACCTATTCCTGATATATTCGTCAAACACGATCGAACACGTGCCGATATCGCGGTACTGCCCTTTTATATACATGGACGAGCGGGCTATCCCCTCGAAAACCATGCCGCATTTTTCCATAACCTTGCGTGAGCGCTCGTTTCCAACGATGTATCTTGCTTCAACGCGGTGCACATTGAGCTCCATAAAAGCAAATTCCATAACTCTGCGAACAGCCTCGGGGGCAATTCCGCGTCCCCAGTATGCCGGATTGAGAACATATCCTATCTCGGCGCGATTATTCTGAAAATCAAGATTTGCAAAGCCGCATGTGCCTATCATTTTTTTATCGGCTTTATCAATTACCGCCCAGTCATAAAAATCGCCGGTGCGGTAACGCGTCTGCAAAAAGCGCAGATAGTCATGCGTCTGCTCGTATGAGGTGTGCGGCTCCCATAAAAGGAACTCCGTAACATCCGAGCGCTTTGCATATTCAAACATGTCCCCGGCATCGGACGGTTTCATTTTCCTCAAAATAAGCCGCTCGGTTTCAAGAGTAGGAATTTTTGAAAATAAGCTGTAAACAAAAGATTTCTTCACTTTCATTCCTCTGCATAAACATCTTTAAATTATATTATACAACATTTTTCAACCTTTTTCAAGAGGTATTCGGCAATATCGGCAAGATTATTTAAAATATATGGATTTTGTAAACTATTTTATAAATCCATTGCTTATTTTGGCGGTATGTGCTATAATAAATTCATTGTAAAGTCAGTTTTATCAAGGAGTCCCCATGAAAACGATAACATTTATAGGAACAGGCAACATGGCAAGCGCCATAATCGGCGGATTGCTCACTTCAGGTGTGGCACCCGAGCTTATCACAGTATACGACAAGCTCGCTGACAAAGCGGCAGCCTTTGCGGCACGCCGTGTTAACGTTGCGCCGACACTTACCGATGCCTGCAAAAAAAGCGAATTCATTCTCCTTGCGGTAAAGCCGCAGAACTTCGCCGAGGTTCTCTCCGAGCTTGCCGCATCGGATGTTGATATTGAAAACAAGCTCTTTATTTCGATTGCCGCCGGAATTTCAACGGATGCGATATCAAATATGCTCGGCCGCGAATGTGCTGTAGTTCGTGTAATGCCAAACACTCCTCTCCAGATTGGAGAAGGCGTGTCCGCGCTTTGCAGAAACTCCCGTGTTTCGGACGCAGACTTCGGGCTTGCGTGCGAAATCTTCGAGTCATCCGGAATGGCGGTACGTGTTGACGAGTCGCAGATGAACACAGTAATCTGCGCAAACGGTTCATCACCCGCGTATTTCTACTATTTTATCGACGCAATCGTACGCTCCGCGAAGGCGCAGGGGCTTACCGTTGACGAGCACACACTCACCGAAATGGTCTGCCGCACGGTTATCGGCTCGGCGGAGATGCTTATTCAGAGCGGCAAGAGCGCAGAAGAGCTCATCCGCGCTGTAACATCCCCCAACGGTACCACCGAGCGCGCTATGAACGTGTTCTACGCTGAAAAAACGGATGAAACCATTGACCGCGCAATGCGTGCATGCACCGACAGAGCCGAGGAAATGGCAAAAGAGTTCGGCACACAGTCATAACTTCTCCCCTCACCGCATAGAATGTACAAAAACTATCGGCGGTGATGTTACGTGTATAAATACTTCCAAAGAGGACAAGCAAACACTTTTATTGACAAGCGTACCGCGCTTTTGGCATGTTCCGCGCTTCTGATATTCGGAGCGTTTGCAGGATGTGCCGTCTACCGTATACTCGGTATCGGCGAGTCGGAGCTTTATGATAAGCTCATTGAGCGCTACTTTCTCGCACTCTTTTATAAGTGCGCTTCCCCTCTCGACGTTGTGCGTGTGGCGGCAGACTGCATAATCCATGAGCTGTGGCTTTTTGTCGCTGTATTTCTCTCCGGATTCACGCTGTTCTCTGCAGTTGTCGGGGCGGCGGCAATGCTTTACCGGGGTGTGCTGTTCGGCTTTGCCGTAACGATGCTCCAGTTCTCGTCGCGTACGGGACTTTTGCTTGACTCAATCGTGTATCTCGCAGCATCGTTCGCGCTGTGCATGCTGCTCGCGATTTTATCGGCACAGGCGGTTATGTTTTTCTATTCACAGCGCACCGTGACGATACGGAGCGAGAATACGAAGCGTTACGTGCTCACGTTTTTTCGCATCTGCGCCATAGCAAGCGCCGATGTGCTGTTTATGCTGTTTTTAATATACGTTTACATATAATTTTTTTAGGATGACACCCAAAACAGAAAGGAAATAAAAATCTTGAAACTGTTCGGAAAAGAATTCAAGCTCTTCAACTACAACAAGGACGGCAAGGGTGTAAAAAAAGAACCCGAGGGTCCAAAAAACCTTGCCAACTTCTTTAAGCACTACGCAAATAAATTCACCCGCCTTTTCGGTGTGAATCTGTTTTATGTTCTGGGAAATTTCCCGATATTCTTCTTAATACTTGCGCTCAGCGGAAATCTCAACCGTCCGTCGTTTGCGCCGTCATACAAAATGTTCGCGCCGCTCTACGGCGTGATGACTCACGAGCACTCCCCCGTAACCGCGGCACTCTACGGAGTGTGGGGCGCGCAGTCGGAGATAAGCTTTCCAACGATGTGGACAAACATATTTTTAGCGCTCTCCGTTCTTCTTATCTTCACATTCGGCTACGTGAACACGGGAACCACATATATTCTGCGCAACATGGTAAAGGGCGAGCCGATATTCATGTGGGACGACTTCTGGTACGCAATAAAGCGCAACAAGCGTCAGGGTATGCTGATGGGAATACTCGATTCGCTCCTCACATTCGTGTGCGTTTACGACGTAATCTTCTTCTACTACAACATCGGTGTGTCGGGCGTGGCTAACTTCATGTATCTTGCTTCCCTGCTTATTACTCTCTTGTGGTTCTGGATGCGATTCTACATCTATATTCTCATGATAACATTCGATCTGTCCATATTCAAGATTTTAAAGAACGCACTTATTTTCTCGCTTCTCGGCTTCAAGAGAAACCTAATGGCAACGATCGGTATCGCCGCTTCGCTTTTCATCACATACGTGGTAATGATCTACGTGCTCCCGATCGGTATACTGCTTCCGTTTATCATACTCATCTCAACGGGCTCGTTCATGGCATGCTATGCCGCTTTCCCAAAGATAAAGCAGCACATGATAGACCCCTACTACAAGGACAACAAGCCCGAGGAACACGAAGAAGCTATCTTCCACGACCTTGGCTGACAACACCGAACAAGTCAAATCGCTGTGTGCAAAACGCGCACGGCGATTTTTTATAATTTTTTTGAAAATCACGGAACAAAAACATGCATGCTTTCGTCTAATAAAATGCTAAAGGCATAAACTATACCATAGGAGGCTTCACCATGAAAAAATCCCTACTTGCGCTTCTTCTCGCTTCGCTCTTGCTTCTTGGCGCATCGTGTACAAACGGCGGTGATACCAAGGACACAGATTCTACCGGCGACACTGGCACACAAAATCTGTCCGACACCATGCCCCCGGACAGCAGCGAAAAAACGGATGCAAATGTAATATACTCAAACGACATTTACTCCGTAACCAAGCTTGAAGACGGCACATACAATTATGTGCGAAATGAAGAGTACGGATACATCAGCGGCATATTCGCGGATGCTTTTGTGCTCGAATATACAGATTCTTACGGCACCAAGCATGAAAACCTTGCGCTCATAAGAAAAACGGATATTGGCTATTCCCTCTATTCTCCGGATGAAAACGGAGATTTCAGACAGCTTGGCCCTGCCGCAAGGTTTATTCAGGTTGGGAATTATGTTCTCGCTGACGTCAGCTATTCCAATAATGATGTGATCTACGGTCCTGATCTTGTAGGATACACAACGTCTTTTGATACATTACTCGACGGCAATTTTGCCGAATATGAGTTTTACCCCGAGCCGCAAATGCTTGATGCGCTCCCTGAGGGTGCAGCTTTAATCGGTGAATATGATAATACATTCAACAAATTGAGGGTGTATAAATTAAACGATGCGTACTATTGTTCATACGATTATTTAACAGTTAAGCTTCCGATTGATAACTCATACACCTACGACAGTATTGGATATCCATTCTCTTCTCGATTTTACAAAATAAGCGGCGAGGAGATTGAATTCACTGAATTCCAATGGGTGTTCACCAGCGGCAGCACCTCACCGCAGTTACTAGGAATCTTAAAAAAAGAATATCCCCCTCGCCCGGATTCGATTCTCGAATATATGGGGGCAAATGTTGTACACACCGCGCCTTATATGTATATCTTCAAGAACGGCGAAATGCTACATATCCTTGATGCTCCGGAACAGGGCTTCGGCAGCATCATCTCCAATTACCTCGTATTCGGAGAGGAGTTTTGGAGTCTTTATACCGTTATAAAACCGGATTTTAGCGTGCTTGGTGAAAATTGTTTTGAACAGTTTTTTGCGTTAGATGACGGTAACTGCATTGCACTGCATCACAAAACTGCAAAATATACCATATATTCTCCCGACGGAAGTACGGTTTACACATCTCCTGAAGCTCAAAATATTCTAAGGCTCGGCAAGAAAGGTCAATATTACAATTCCGACGGCACGTACAGTGAGATTGGCGGAGAGTGTGCCCTTGTTAAAGAAAACGGCCACTTGAAGCTTTATGAGCCATACGGCACACTACTGTGCGACTTCGGGGAGATTTCGGAGAAGTGGAGTATGCATAAAATGCTTGGCGGATATTACAACAAAGAAGGATATCCCGAAGCGCTATACTTTGTTTTTCAGGATAATGACGACTATAATCAAGACGGCTACCATATGTATGAATACTACTACAGCTTTGAAACGGGCGAGCACGGTCTTATCGACAACGGATATCAGGATTTCGCCTATGCAAAGCCGGTGCTCTACCTCTATCCCGAAAAGGAAACCGACGTCACCGTAACATTTGAGCATCACGAC
>JAZTXD010000073.1:0-1163 GCA_045636265.1 Candidatus Flemingiibacterium sp. | reverse complement strand
CTCGGCACATTAAAGACGGAGGTGATTCACTATGGCTTATGTGCCCGTACCCAAAGATTTAAGTACAGTTAAAACGAAGGTAATGTTCAACCTCACGAAGCGACAGCTCATTTGCTTCGGCTCCGGTGCGGCTGTAGCTGTACCTCTGTTCTTTCTGTGCAAGACCTTTATGAACACAACCGTGGCAGCAATTCTTATGATACTCACGCTGTTACCGTTCATGCTCATGGCAATGTACGAAAAGAACGGACAGCCCCTTGAAAAGATTGTCCGCAACATCGTACAGGTCAGCTTCCTTCGCCCGAAACAGAGACCGTATCAGACGAACAACTTCTATGCGGTTTTAGAGCGACAGGAAAATCTCGACAAGGAGGTATATCGTATTGTCCGAAAAACGAAAGCTCACGAGGGCGGAAAAGAAGCAGATCGAAGCCGCCATCGCAAGAGCGAAAAACCAAGATAACAAAACGAAGTCGGCGCAGGACAGCATACCGTTTGAGCGTATGTTCCCCGACGGTGTGTGCCGTGTGAAACCCGGCTACTTCACCAAGACCATCCAGTTCCAGGACATCAACTATCAGCTCAATCAGAACGAGGATAAAACGGCGATCTTTGAGGGCTGGTGTGATTTCCTAAATTACTTTGACAGCTCCGTTAAGTTCCAGTTGTCGTTTATGAATATGGCGGCAAACAAGGACACCTACGGTCAGAGTATCGTCATTCCCTCGCAGGGCGACGACTTCGATAACATCCGTGAGGAATACACGGAAATGCTCCGTAGTCAGCTTGCTCGTGGCAACAACGGTCTTATCAAGACCAAGTATCTGACCTTCGGCATCGAAGCTGCCAACGTGAAAGAAGCAAAACCCCGTCTCGACCGCATTGAGACCGATCTGCTCAACAACTTCAAAAGGCTCGGCGTAGCGGCTGAACCCTTGAACGGCAAACAGCGTTTGGCACTCATGCACGGTATGTTCCACATCGACGAGCATACCGATTTCAACTTTGAGTGGGAATGGCTCGCTCCAAGCGGTCTTTCCGTAAAAGTCTTTATTGCCCCGTCCTCTTTTGCGTTCCGCAACGGTAAGGAGTTTGGCGTAGGCAAAAAGCTCGGTGCGGTATCGTTCCTGCAGATTCTCGCTCCCGAACTCAACGACCGTATG
>JAZTXD010000072.1:0-7432 GCA_045636265.1 Candidatus Flemingiibacterium sp. | reverse complement strand
AAAACGGCTGTGTGGGAGTAAGGTCAAACGCCTTCATTATGCAAAGACGAACGATAATCTCGCCCTCTCTGTCCGAGTCGCCTGCGTTTATGATAGTGTCAACGTCAGCTCTGCGGCAAAGCGTGCGGATAATGTCAAACTGACGCGCGGTACCGTCATCGCCCTTACCCGAGCGGCGAAGCTCATAGGAGAACTCCGTCGGAAAGCACGGAAGCCCCTCGAGCGTCCACTTTCCGCCGCGCTCGCCGCCCGTGTAATATTCAACATCAGCAAGCGAAAAAAGGTGACCGAATGCCCATGTTACAAGGTATTCGCCCGCCGTGTAAAATCCGTTTCCCTTTGTAGTACCGCCAAGCGCGCTCACAATGGAGCGCGCAAGCGACGGTTTTTCCGCGATAATCAGTTTCATATAAGTCCCGTTTCTTTAAGGATGAATATACCTAAAAAGAGTGTAAATATACACATCATGGTTGAAATTAATAGTATCTGTCCGGCAAGCTCATGATCGCTCTTCATCTGCTTTGCCATTATGTAGCTTGACACAGCGGCAGGTCCGCCGAATACTATGAGAACAACGCCAAGCTCAATATTTCGCAGCCCCAGAAGTATAGCCGCTCCGATGGCAAGCGCGGGAACGATAAGGGTTTTGGAAACGCTCGACGCAATTGCAAGACCGATTCTGCCCTTGAGGGAGGAAAGGTCGATGCTTGCACCAAGGCTGATGAGCGATATTGGCATAGTTATATCGGCAAGATAAGAAAGGCTTCTGTCCGCCACATTCGGAAGCTCTATGGGAACAAGCTGCCACAAGAGCGCTAAAACTATAGCGATAATGAGCGGATTTGTAACAACCGCTTTTACGATATGCTTCACAAGTTCACGCGGCGAGAGCTTGGAGTCTGTCGGTGCGAATATGGTGAGTATAATAACAGCGTAAACATTAAAGAGCACCACAACAAACGGCAGAACCATAGCGATTACCGAAACGCCGCCGTCGCCGAACATGCTCTGTGCAAGAGTAACACCGAGTATTGCCGCGTTTGAGCGGAAGTTGCCCTGTATGAACGCGCCGCACTTCGCCTTATCGCGCACGAACATCGGCATAAACAGGCAAGGTAAGAAAGCTGTCAGAGTTACAGCTATCATGCAGAATATGATAAGCTTAATATTAAGGCTTTCAGATATATCAGTGGTAGCTATGTCCTGAAAAAGCAGACACGGCAGGCATATTTTAAACACCAGCTTGTCGCATACAGAGAGAAAGCTGTCGTTCACAAAATGCATTTTCCGAAGCAGTGCGCCAAGAAAAACTATTATAAATATCGGTGCAATAATATTAAAGCTGTATGAGATGCTATCGAGCATATGTATCGCCGTCCTTTTTATCAGGTAGAAGATTATTTGAGAAAATCGGGGAGGAACTCCTCGGTAATGCTGTTTGTAACAAGACCTCTTATATAGTCAAGAGTCCAGGTTCTGCCCTTGGTATTCTGTCCGTATCCGGGGCAGCCGTGAAGCGCCACAAGCTCTTCTGTATAGTCTTCCATGAAGTAAACCTGCAAACCAAGGCGCTGTGTATTATAGTGGCACACGGTAGGATTGTAAATCGGATTTTCTATGGTAAGCTCACCGGACAGCGACTTTACGATATCAAACGTAACGATACCGCCTACAAGATTGTAGCTGTTGTACTGGGTGCAAATAAGATTTCCGAGTGAATAGATAACGAGCGTCTGTGTTCCGTCGGAAGCTGTGAGCCATTCCATAGGCTGAATAACATGGGGGTGCATACCGATTATAACATCGGCGCCGGCTTCTGTGATTGCGGATGCAAGCGATTTCTGCTCGCTTGTAGGAGTGGAGTTGTCCTCATTTCCCCAGTGCATTACGACGAACACCAAATCGGCAAGCTCCCCAGCCTTCTGTGTCATGCGTACTATCTCCGCGCTGTCGATGTACGGCACAAACATGTTGCTTCCCGTGGGAAGATACATGCCGTTGGTCGAGTAGGTATATGTAACAAACGCAATGGAAACGCCCTGCTCCTCTATAACGCGGATGTTTTCATAATCCGCTTTGTCACGGTAGCCGCCAAGCAAGGTAACCTTGTCAGCCCTTGCATCCCAATAGTTGAGCGTGCCCTTGTATCCGGCTTCCCTCTTATCAAGCATATGATTGTTCGCTATATTGATGATGTCAAAACCAAGCTCGATAAGCGTATCGCCTGCCGCTTCGGGAGTGTTGAAGTTAGGATAGCCCGACACGGTCATTTCATCGCCGCATATCGGGGTTTCCTGATTGATGAACGCAATATCGGCATCTTTTACGGCATCAGCGATGCCTGCGTACATATCGGTAAAGTTGTATTCCTGTCCCTCTTTTGCACGTGATCTCGCATCGAGGAATACATTCTCGTGGATTATGTTATCTCCTGCCGCGAGGAAGGAAATTCTCGTTTCCGTCGGCGCTGGCGGAATGATTCCGGTGTCATCGGGCGCGTCCGAAGCGTTTTCGGTAACATCAGCGCCGGGGGCGGTAACGATAGTCGCGTTCGGGTCAGCAGTTGTTTCGTCGGGAATAAGAAGGCCGGGGGTTACATCGTTGTTTCCGGCACAGGAAGACAGCGCAAAAACCAAAGTCAGCGCGGCGGTTAACCTCAAAAATCTGTTCATCGAAATCCCCCTTATTTTTTCTCGGATGCGCACGGGTGTTTGAAAAATTCTTCAAGATCCGCCGCCCATTTTCCGTTTTCATCCTTCTTAAATCCGAGCCACATGATAAATTTTTCGTCGCAGTCTGCATCAAAATATGCATAGTGAACGCCGTGAAGGTCGATAAAATTCATAGTCTGTCTGCCCATTATGAACATAGCCTCGGTGTCGTCCGTACCGATAGCCTTTGCAAGATCGATAATATGAGCTTCCTTGCCCATTTTAAACTGACAGATACCAATAAACTCGCCCGAATTTTTGCTGTCCGGAGCATCGTTTATAAAAGCGGCATAAGCGAGCAGATCTGGATCAAACTCCACGCCGCACTTTTCGCAAAGCTCCTTCTGATAGTTTTTATCCTGTACAGGTCTTATGATAAGCATATCTTAACTAACTCCTCTTATTTTCCGCTGTTCTTTTTTAAATAATCAACCTGCGACTTTGTCAGGTGCCGCCATGCTCCCGGCTTTAAGCTCTGGAGCTTCAAATCACCGATTGCCACACGTGTAAGCCGGTTAACGGTCAGTCCGCATATCTCGCACATTTTGCGTATCTGGCGGTTGCGCCCCTCATAAAGCTCCATGCGAAGCACTGTGAGCTCACGGCGCTTGTCTGTCCTCATGGAGTGCACCTCGGTATGCACGGGCTGTATCTGATATCCGTCTATCACGAGCGGACTTGACAGCTTTTTGACCGTGGCAAGATCAACCTTGCCGCTCACCTCAACGTGATATATTTTCGGTATTTCGTGACGCGGATGCGTGAGTCTGTTTGCAAGCTCTCCGTCATTGGTGAGAAGCAGCAGACCGTCGGAATCCATGTCAAGTCTGCCGACAGGATACACGCGCTCCCCCACCTCACGGCACAGCTCAACCACAGTTGGCCGTCCCTTTTCGTCCGAGGCGGTGGTAACATATCCTCTCGGCTTATTAAGCATTATGTATACAAATCGCTTGAAGCCGATCTTAACGGGCTTGCCGTTATATTCCACGGTATCAACGTCGGGCAGGATTTTCTGTCCGATCTCGGCAATGGCACCGTTTACGCGCACCGCGCCGCGCGAGATTTCACGCTCGGCGGCACGGCGGCTCATAAGTCCTGCATCCGCAAGATATTTCTGTAAACGTATTTCTTCCATACTAGTCAAAAATTCTTTCAAAAAAACTTTGTTTATATTCCATGCGCGGCGCATCCTCTTCAGCATAAAGCGTAACCTCGCCAAGAAGCGTTCCGCCGTCATACAGTTCGATTTTTCCCACAGCATCGCCCGCCATAACGGGTGCCCACAGGTATCTCGGCAAAATCACCCTACGGGTAAAATTATGCTCACCCTTCGGTAATATCATCGAAAGTCCGTCGCGGTTTCTTATAATAAGCTCGCCCTTTTCGCTTCCGATGCAAGGACAGATAAATGCCGACTCTGCCGGCTCTATGAGAGTCGCTCTCTCCAGAGTTGCGAACCCCAAATCGAGCATAGACGTGTGATCATCCCAATCGTCGGGTGCACCGAGTGTAACCGCGATAAGCGTCATGCCCTCACGCTCTGCCGCAGACACAAGACATCTTCCGCTTGCTTTGGTAAAACCGGTCTTGACACCGACAGCTCCCTCGTATATACGAAGCATCTTGTTGTGGTTATTAAGACAGCGCACCGTGTCGCCATAGCTTATTTTGTATTTGTCTGTAGCTACGATCTGCCGGAATGTTTCGTTTTCCATAGCCGCCGCAGTAAGCATTGCAAGCTCTCTGGCGGTGGTATAGTGTTCCTCGTGTGAAAGGCCGTGCGGATTTGTGAAATGCGTGCTCGTCAGCCCAAGTTCGGCGGCTTTTGCGTTCATCATGTCTGCAAACGCATCGACTGAACCCGCAACGCCTATTGCAATAGCTGCCGCGGCATCGTTTGCACTCTCAAGCATCAGTGCCCAGATAAGCGACTCAAGCGTTATCTTATCCCCGGCACAAAGATATATGGACGAGCCTTCAACTCCTGCCGCCGCCGCATCAACTGTAATTTCACGGCTAATGTCGCCTGATTCAATTGCGACAAGTGCCGTCATAATTTTCGTGGTACTCGCCATGGGACGCTTTGTGTCGGCGTCCTTTTCGTATATGACCTGTCCCGTTGACGCTTCAATAAGAATTGCGCTGTTTGCGGAAAGCTCAAGCGCCGATGCCGGCTGTACAAACAGCGAACACATAAATGAAACGGCAAGGACAAGAGCGAATATTTTTGTTATTTTCATTAAACCCTCTCCCAAAACAAAACTTCAATTTAAGCATGCGCATTGCTTGAGGGTTTATGCTCTGAAACTTATTCCTCGGTTTCCTCGGAGCTGTCGGTAGCAGTTTCCTTCTCCTCGGACTTATTCTTTGTGAAAATATCCTTGATCTTCTTAATGAGATCGGGAGATTTTTCGATAAGTCCCGCGATCTGATCGATCTTGTCGGGAGCTGCGGCAGACGTATTTGCACCGAGATTAAGAAGCTGAACGTTTCCGTCGGGAGATATTACCAAAAAGCCAACGGGCTGTACGGTGACGCCGGTTCCGCCGCCGCCTCCGAAGTTGGTGGTAAGCGCAGAGGGACGCGCATTGTTGTTTGCGTTGTCCGCGATATTCTTCATATTCTTTCCAAGATAGTCAATTCCGCCGGATGCAAAACCGACCATAACCTTGGAAACCGGAATAACAGTGGTGCCGGTGGGTGTGTTTATCGGCTCGCCGATGATTGTGTTTGCGTCGACCACGTTTCTTATCTGCTCAAGAGATGTTTCAATGATGCCGGAAATTTTGTTGTCTGCCATTTTTATGTTCTCCTTTTCATTTATTGAGATTTTGTTTTATATATGTCCACGCCGAGCGAAGCAGTATATCAAATACCTGCCAGAGTCGGAATGAAAATGTAATATCAATCTCCGCTTTAATCTTCTCCGATGTAAAATCGGGTACGACCTGCATTTCCTCGCTTTTTGGAAGTGTTAAGTGTATACAGTTGTAAAGAAATTCAAACAAGCACTGCACCGCGCCGCAAACGGCTCCGTAGAGTACCGCAGTGGTTGCCGCATCCTTGCTTGCAACTATTATGTGCACTCGCTTTACATTAATGCGCAAATGGTGTCCGAAGCGAGAGAGAAACACCTTAACGACTTCAAGAAGCTTTGAAATAAGCCCCAAGATATCGCGCTCGGGCTTATTTTCACCCGATGAGCCTTCTGTACCTGTCAGTGCTTTCTTGGCGGATTTTTTCTTTTTGCTCTTCTTTTTTCCCTTTTCGGTCTGCTTATCTTTATTTTTTCTGAATCTGACGATTTTATAATCCGAAAGTCTGACCGTTTTTTCTTTGGAGGGAAAAAGCTTTTTTTTGAATATGCCGATGCCGAGCACAAGCGACACGTCATCACGAAGCTTCACTCTGACACTTACCTTTAATGTCAAAACTATAAGTATCAGAATGATTATCGCCGCGGCGATAATCCACCCCATTGCATCCCCTCCCAACAAAAATCAAAGTCTTACTGCTCGTCTGCATTCTCCTCGCTCTTGATTTCCGGAATCGCAAACAGCTCAACCGGCGGAAGCTCATCCACAGATGAAATTCCGAAAATACGCAGGAAATTTTCAGTCGTGCGGTAAAGCGACGGTCTGCCGGGGGCGTGAAGCTTTCCGCAAACCTCGATAAGTCCCTTATCCGTGAGATTATTGACACTGTAGTTTGAATCTATTCCGCGCACCGAGTCAATATACGAGCGTGTTACCGGCTGGTGATATGCAACTATAGCAAGGGTTTCCATTGAGCTTCGCGAAAGATTGCCGCCCGAGCGAATATCAAGGGCTGTACGTATTTTATCGACATGCTCCTCTTTTGTACAGAGCTGGCAGGAGTCCTTATACATAACAAGCTGTATTCCGCGCTCATTTTTGGGATTGTCATACTCTTTTTTCATCTCTGTGAGTATTTCTTTTACCTCGCTGGTTATGCACTCCGTCGCCTCGGCGAGCTTTTCATAGGACATAGGATGTCCTGCGGCAAAAAGTATCGCCTCAAGTATAGACTTCGCTGACATTGTTCTCGCCTCCAACATGTTTTTCGTGATTTAAAAGTACACGGAAATCGGTGATCTCACCGAAATCGGTTTCCTCAACGGGATGAAGTGTAACGCGGTTCTTTTTAATAAGCTCAAGCATAGCAAGAAATGTAGCAATGAGCTCACTTCTCGTTTTCGCCGTTAAGAGAATGGATGTATACAGCGACTCTCCGTTTCTCACAAGATAGCGTATAACTCCGTATATCTTGCCGCTGACAGGTACAATCGGCGTTCTGAGTATGCGCTCGAACGGCCGCTCCGCAGCCTCACGGTTTGCGGCATCAACAGCCGCTTTATCCATCGAACGAAGCATCGAGAGCATAACGCGGCGAAGCGCCTCTGCTTCCTGAGGCTCGATCTTACCCGAATCGGGTTTAACCTCGTCGGTATCCTTGACCATTCGTCCCCAATGCTCTGCATACTGCTCACCAAGATACCCTGCCGCCTGCTTCATTTTCTGGTATTCAAGCAGCATTGCGGCAAGCTTGGCACGGGGATCCTCGGTTTCATCCTCGGGCTTGGGAAGGAGCATCTTGCTCTTTATGAGCATAAGCTCGCTCGCCATGACGATAAACTCGCCCGCAACCTCCATGTCCATACTCTGCATGAGGTCGATATATTCCATATACTGCTCGAA
>JAZTXD010000071.1:0-1227 GCA_045636265.1 Candidatus Flemingiibacterium sp. | reverse complement strand
CGTTGCTTTTTCTTCTTTTTCCAACCGCTCTTTTTCTTCATATTCCTCACGCCACTTTTGAAACTTCGCCATTTCTTCCTCATTGTCGAAAAACTCGGTGATGATCGGTGCATACATACGAACGATCTTCAAAATTTCGTGCTCGGGGACTTGGGAACGGCAACGGTAACCGCCCACCTTGTTGTCAAGGCAAAAACGCGCCATACACAAAAACCATTTCCATCTGTTTATCTTTGACAATAGATCATCCCCTTTCCTCATCGTCACGGCGGCGAGGTGAAGGCATTGCACCAACCTCTCGTCTGCGCTCTTCAAGCATCCGCACAATTGCATCTTCCATCTGTTTTGTGCTATACTCGGGAGGAAAGAAACGTGCGATCCTTTCGTAGCTAAATTTGACCGTCTCTTTCTGATTGGCTTTCGGTTTTGCCATAATATCCTCAATGGCATCTGCCGTCAGCTTGCCCTCGCTGTGAAGTCTTCTGAATCTTACCGTCTGCGCGTAGGATGGCGTGGCTTCGTCTCTCTCAAAGATCTCCACGACCTTGTCCTGCAACTCATGCGGCAGATAGGAAAGCTCCACGGCGGGGGTGAATGCGATTCGTCCGCTGTCCACAATATCCATCAGCGGCTTTATGAGGTTGGTCAAGCGGATATAGCGGAACACTTGGTCGCGGCTCTCGTTGGTCGCCTTACCGATCTCGGTGGCAGCATCCCACTTTGTCGCAGGTTGCGACGAGGTTTGACCGTATCGCTGACCTTTTCGGTTCAATACTTCCATCTTCGCCTTATAAGCGTAGGCTTTTTCCGAGGGCAACAGATGCTCTCTGTGCAGATTGGAATCGATCATACAAAGTGTCGCTTCATCGGGATCAAGGTCGCGTACAATAACGGGAATGGTCTCTACGCCCAGCTTTTGACAAGCGGCATAGCGGCGGTGTCCCGACACGATCTCATATCCACCGCGCCTTGGTGTTACGATCAAAGGGTTGAGGACTCCGTTCATACGGATGCTTTCTACAAGCTCCTGCATTTCCTCATCGTCACGGACTTGAAAAGGCTGTTCTGCCCTCGGGTGTACGTTGCGCAGCAGATAATACTGCGTGGTTTCGGTGATTTGTTCTTTTAATTTCTTATACATGTTATCTCTCCAGTTCATTGTGTTTTTGTTTGCTTCTATCCGGCACAAGACTTTCCTCGCAAGCCTTTTCGGCGGCTATGGCTTTG
>JAZTXD010000070.1:0-2862 GCA_045636265.1 Candidatus Flemingiibacterium sp. | reverse complement strand
GCAAAGTGCGCAAAAAGGCGTTGTCGGCGTTGCCGCCCTGCTGTTTGTTGTGGGATTTATTGTCGCCGGACTTGATTTTCGCTTCTCATGGTCGCATGTACCGCGAACAGTTGTTATAGTCGCCTCGGTAATACTCCTCGTTTCGTATGCGCTTTACGCAGAGGTAATGCGCGAAAATGCGTACCTCTCGAGAACCGTAAAGGTTGAAGAAAACCAAAAAGTTGTCGACAGCGGACTCTACGGAATCGTGCGTCATCCGATGTACGCGGTTACAATATGGCTTTTTCTCTCGATTCCGATCATACTCGGCTCGTGGTGCTCGCTTCTCTGCTTTGTGCCGTATATTGCCGTAATCGTTGTCAGGATAGTCGGCGAGGAAAAGCTCCTTTGTGCGGAGCTTGAGGGGTATGAGGAGTATAAAAATCGCGTAAAATACAGGATTATTCCGTTTATCTGGTAAAAGGAGACACGTGAAAATAATGAAAAATATTATTATCGGTGAAAAAATGTCTGCATCAGCGGTATCGCTCGGATGCATGAGAATGGCAACGCTTGACGAAAAGCGAGTTGACGCTATCGTCGACTGCGCTATTGAAAACGGCATCAACTATTTCGATCACGCCGACATTTACGGCAAAGGAAATTCAGAAAAGCTTTTCGGTGACTATTTAAGACGTCACAAAAGCATGAGGGATAAAATTTTTATACAGACAAAATGTGCAATACACAACAAACAGTATGATTTTTCAAAAGAACATATTTTAAAATCCGTTGACGGAAGCCTTTCCCGACTCGGTGTGGACTATGTTGATGCTCTGGTGCTTCACCGCCCCGACACGCTAATGGAGCCGGAAGAAGTGGCAGAAGCGTTCGAGATTTTGGAATCATCCGGAAAGGTACGGAATTTTGGAGTTTCCAACCACAATCTTATGCAGATAGAGCTTCTCAAAACAGCCGTAAAACAGCCCCTAATTATAAATCAGCTTCAGCTTTCGCTGACCGAGGCAGGAATGATCACATCCGGCATGAATGTCAACATGAAAAATGCCGAATCCGTGATGCACGACGGCGGTCTGCTTGAATATTCCCGAATCAAGCACATGACGATCCAGGCATGGTCGCCGTTTCAGTTTGGATTTTTCGGTGGAAACTTCGTTGACAACGAAAACTATCCCCAGCTTAACGAAAAGCTTGCAGAAATCGGTGAGAAATACGGGCTTTCCAAAACCGGAGTCGCGGCGGCGTGGATACTTCGCCATCCGGCAAATATGCAGCTTATCGCCGGCACGATGAATCCGGAGCATCTGCGGGAAATATGCAAAGCGGCGGATGTTTGCCTCACAAGAAGCGAATGGTACGAGCTTTACCGTGCAGCCGGACACTGTCTGCCGTAAAAAACGCAACGCAAGCAACAGCAATAACTCAAATCGACATAAAAAGCAGAGTAAAAAACGAGGACGAATAATCGAAAGATTCGTCCTCGTTTGTTTTATGCGAATAAGGCTTTAAAATCGTCGCGGCCGTGGAGGGGATCGAAAATTTTGTTGTTTTTCATCCTATCCAATAAATCCGCTTCCCACGATCCCCATTCTCTTGAATCAGGATATTCGTAGGCATAGTGATCCAAAATCGCGCATGTGTAATAACGCTTTCCGGGAGATTGAGCCTCATCACTTTTAGCAGCGTAATCACGCGCTGTTTTAAGCTCATTTACGGCTCTATCAAAATTACCGTCAATCATGGCAGACTCTGCTATTTTCTCGTGAATACCCGTGAGGAACGCGCTGAAACGCAGTGTATTTCCATTAGGAATGATAGCCTCAATAATTGTTTTTTCCGCCTCAACAAATGCTCGAATTCTGGAATCTGTCATATCACTAAACGTCCATACGTTTCCAAGCACAGAGCAAAGTTTTTCAAGTGCATCCGACACCATTTTCTGCTGGTGCGCCAGGAGTTCCTCCCCTTCAAGACATAATTCCATTGCGTCATCGCGGCTTGTCAACTTACTCTCCGGATATAGAAGCGCATATTTTTTAGCCAATTCAATTCGTCCGCTATATCTGTATGCGCAAATAATATTCCACAAAGAACTGTTTCTGATTTTTTCGTCATTACAATTTTCATAAACTATCATGTTATGCTTAATGGAACTGTCCATCATTTCAATGAATTCTTTTTGATCTTGACGGTTGAATGAAATATAATACTCAACGGTGCCAAGCCAATTCAAATATCGGTATTCGCCGGGATACTCCTCAACAGCCTGCTTTGCAAGCAGATAGTCAGCTTCATGATCACCCTTTTTCCAATATTCCACACATTCAGCATCAAAATATGCTTTGCGCGCATCCGTTTCAGGCGCGGACATTCCAAGAAGCTCGTCGGCACTCACATGAAGCACTCTTGCAAGCGGCACAATCAATGCGATATCCGGCATAGTAATCCCCGTTTCCCATTTTGAAACGGACTGATACGTCACTCCGAGAAAATCAGCAAGCTTCTCCTGGGTAAGATCGTTCCTTTTGCGAAGCTCTTTAATTCTTTGACCGATATTATTCATAATATCACCTCACGAAAAATAGTAAGCCGGGCCCTGCTTCCGAATATAGTATAACACAAAATAAAAAAACACGCAATAACGTGTTTTCTTAGTAAAACTCACCTGCCACGCGAGTTTAATATTGGCAACAAAAAAACCGCTACAATGTAGCGGTTTTCTAAATGTTCATTGAGAACCAAATAAAGGGTAGTGTGTGTAAACCGAACTATACGAAACCCAAGTTATAGAACAAACTTGAAGTTCAAGCCCTCGGTCTATTAGTATCAATCAGCTGAACACATTACTGTGCTTACACCTTT
>JAZTXD010000069.1:0-2970 GCA_045636265.1 Candidatus Flemingiibacterium sp. | reverse complement strand
GCCTCCGACTTCGACGAACGCACCGGCGCAGGGATATGTCCCCGATGTATATGCACCGCCGAACGGCTTTGAAGAAGTTCAGGGGAGCGAGGATTTACCGTTTTGATGTACCTAAAGATACTGCGCTTTCGCGGTGACCGGGCAATCTGCGCGACGGATATCGGCAAGGATTTAGATGTGCGCCGTACACTCCTGCCCGTGACTGCAGCAATCGGCGATGCTTTTAAGCTGGGTATAAACGAGACATACGACGGTTTTTTATACACACAGATCAGCAACAAGGAGTATCGAAAGCACCGTCAGCTTATCAATAAGCGGAGGAACAGGGAGGGCGGCAGGAATGAACCGGAGTAACGCAAATGAAAAATCGCCGAGGGAAACAATTCACAAAGAAGCACTGATGAATCTCGGTGACGTGCTGAGCAAAAAATGCAGTGCGATATTGCTCGGAGGGCTTGAAACATCCATGCTTTTGGTGTGTGTTGTGGGAGCGATCAAAGAATTCTGCGAGATGTACGGCGAAAAAACGGCAGGCGGCAGTGAGTGGTTGTACTCAGACGAGGAAGCACAGAAAATGGCGGTCGTTACCGTCGGGCGTGTGCTCGATAAGCTGATTTACGATACAAAGCAGATTCTCGATAATGCCAACGTCGATAATTGATTGCGGAAGTTAAATGTTTGAGGAGGAAGACAATGGCTAAACAAGTGCCCTACGTCCAAATATACGACCGCGACGGGCGGCTTATGGAGACGATACACGACGGCGGCGAACGGTACGCGCGATCGACGGAGTTGAAGATGCTGGAAGCTGGGTATACGATTAAGGTGCATGGTAGGAAGTTGACTAAGAAGGAGTTAAGGGAAGATGGCAACAATCAATGAAATAACACCGAATATACGGCAATTCACGTTTAGACAGGAGCGAGGCGACCCCGATTTCGGCTCATGTATGTGGGCGTCGTTTATACTCGACTGTGAAAATTATGATTTGTGCATAACTTCGGACTGCGGCAATTATTCATATGGGTGGGTGCCGACACCACAAGCAGAATCTTTTGCACATCTCATGAGCCGTATATATGGCGAATATCTGCTCGAAAAAATATCGCAAAAGTCAGAGTTTGACTATAAAAAAAGTTTAAATCAGGTTATTGAATGGTTAAAAGATGCCGATGCTGATGACGGTGAAATACAAAGATTCTTCGAACACATGGAGTGGGAAGATCGCTTCGGATTAGTGGCTTGCGATGGCAGCGGTTTTATTGATGCTTGCACGGAGATATTGACCGAACTCGGTTATGAAGACATAATCGAATGTGATGAATATAACGGCTGTGTATATGACTATCCGGCAGGCGCAAAAAAGATAGTGGAAATATTTTGCGAATATCTGCAACCTTTGTTAAAGGAGGAAGTCGAAAATGCAAACCAAACTCAAAGTTAAATTAATAGCCCACACCCCCGACGCCGACAAGGTAGTAGCGGCCGCCGCAAAGTTGTGCTACAGTGCCGCAGACGTTGACACGCTGATGAACGGACTTACCGCCGATAAGGTCGAGGCGATGTGTCAAAAGCTCGCCGACCTCGGCCACGAATCGCCCATCGAGCACGCAAGCTACACATTCGCCGTTGAGGGCGTATCGCGGGCGTTACTGGCTCAGCTGACACGGCATCGGATAGCGTCGTACTCGGTGCAGTCGCAGAGGTATGTGGACAAAAGCTCGTTTGACTACATCGTGCCGCCGGCAATACAAGAGTGCGGCGGTGAAGTCCTTGACGAGTATAAGTATATCATGGCTCGGCTGAAAATATCATATGACTATATCCGCGAACGTCTGATTTATTATTACACAGTGCACGGTATAGCTCCGGATAAGGCCGAAAAGCTTGCCAACGAGGATGCGCGCTTCGTCCTCCCCAACGCCTGCGACACACGCATTATCTTCACTATGAACGCCCGTTCGCTGCATAACTTCTTCAAACTCCGCTGCTGCAACCGCGCCCAGTGGGAGATACGCGCCATGGCGGATGAAATGCTGAAGCTCTGCCGCGAGGTTTCGCCGGTGCTGTTCAGACACGCAGGCGCGGCTTGTGCGGTGACGGGTAAGTGCAGCGAGGGGGCTATGTGCTGCGGTGAGCCGAGGACGGAAGTTAAATAGATGTTAAATACAAGTCAAATGTTAAGGGAGGAAGTTAAATGGCGAAAATTGATTGCAGTGTTACCGTTAATTTTTTAAAGGAGTGGCGGCGATATTGCGGCGGCCGACGTTGCGGCTATTGCAATCTCAGCGAACATAACGAGTGCGGATTTCCTGCGTGTCAGGTGAAGGATTTCCCGGAAAGAGCCGTTGATGTTATACAGAAGTGGAGCGACGAGAACCCGGTTAAGACAAGGCTGGATGATTTGCTTGAGCGGTGTCCTAATGTGCCGCTTGACGGTGAAAGTTTTCCATGTTTTTCACCGTCGATGTTAGGCTATTGCGGTGATTGCGATAGATGTCGAAATTGGAAAAATCCTGATGTGAGGAACTGCTGGAACGAACCCGTAGACGGCGGCGCGACTGGAAAGGCGGTGGAGTGATGGGCTCTGAATATGTGTTTAGCAAAGCGCGTAATCCAACCGCGAAGAAAAAGCATAAATGCGACCTTTGCGGCGAGTGCATTGACATCGGCGAAAAGTATTACCGCTATACCGGGATATATGACGGCCGCTTTTTTGACAATAAGTATCACCCTGAGTGCATTACATGTATTAACAAATATTGCCGAGATGCTGATTACGATGAATACACCGAAGATGCTGTAAAAGATTGGGCATACGGCAAGGTTTGCGCCAACCATGAATGCGGTTCTTGCCCACATAATGCGCCCACTCGCTGCAACATAGTCAAGAAAGAATTGGAGTTGATATAGATGCTTGACAAAACAATACACGAAATATTTTGCTCGACAACAATGTACAAGAAGCTA
>JAZTXD010000068.1:0-5814 GCA_045636265.1 Candidatus Flemingiibacterium sp. | reverse complement strand
CAAAAAGGCCCTTGCGCTTTTTCTTTCTTGGGGTATATTCTTACCTGTCGATGGCAATGACCGCGACGACAACCGCCGACAACCGCTTTCGAGCGGAAAGTCAAAAGCGAAAACGAAAATAAAAATTTCGAAAAAAGCTCTTGACGAAAACGAAAACGATGGTAAATTAAACGAGTCGCTCGAATGAAGCGACAAGTAAAAACGAAAGTTTAACGGTTGAAGAATCGTTGAAGTTGCTTAAAACGGAGCGCGCGTTTAACGTTGCGTCGAGTTTTAAACGATATTTTACAATTAGGTGATGCAAGAGTGGCGTCTGGGATTTTGTCGTTTGTCGACGGTTCGCGCCGAGCTTAGTTTGCTAAGCGGAGCGGGAGTTGAGTCGGTAAGCGGCGGATCTTAGAAACATAACTATAATTTTGTCGAATTCATTGAGTTCAATAACTTTATAGAGCGATACAAGAATACTCGAAAAACGTTACATTCTTCGGAATTTTGTCGAAAACGAAGGAGCGCGAGTCGAGCGGGTCGGAAACGGCGCGGTCGGTTTTCTTTCCTTTAGTATAACGGCAAAACAGAGAACAAGTCGATTCGATTATTCCGCAAGGAATGATGGATCGACGCGATCAAACGAAGGAAGAGCGCATGGGGGACGTCTTGGCGTCGGAAGGCTTTGAAGGGCGCGGAAAACTGCGAAAAGCTTCGGGGAGTCGTTAAACAGGCTTTGATCCGGAGATTCCCGAACAGGCGTAAACCTAATACATAAGTTTACGCGGCCAACCTGGAGAACTGAAACATCTCAGTACCCAGAGGAAAAGAAAGAAAAATCGATTCCGTAAGTAGCGGCGAGCGAAAGCGGAATAGCCCAAACCGGAGGGATTTTCCTTCCGGGGTTGTAGGACTTTCATACGGAGTAAGAAAACGATTCGATAGCGGAAACCGCTTGGAACGGCGGTACCATAGAGGGCGAACGTCCCGTACGCGAAATTGAATCGTCTCCGAAAGTATCCTGAGTAGGTCGAGTCACGTGAAACCTTGACTGAATCCGCGGGGCCCATCCCGCAAGGCTAAATACTCTCCGACGACCGATAGTGCACAGTAGAGCGATCGAAAGATGAAAAGAACCCCTTTTAGGGGAGGGAAAGAACCCGAAACCATGCGTTTACAAGCGGTCGAAGCTCGATTTAACGAGCGACGGCGTGCCTTTTGGATAATGATCCGGCGAGTTATCGTTTGCAGCGCGGTTAAGTCCTTCCGGGACGCAGCCATAGGGAAACCGAGTCTGAATAGGGCGTTAAGTTGCGGGCGATAGACGCGAAACCCAGTGAACTACCCATGAGCAGGTTGAAGCGCGGGTTATACTGCGTGGAGGACCGAACCCACTTGGGTTGAAAACCGAGGGGATGACTTGTGGGGAGGAGTGAAAGTCTAATCAAACTGGGAGATAGCTCGTTCTCTCCGAAATAGCTTTAGGGCTAGCCTTGAGCCACTATCAGCCGGGGGTAGAGACACTGAATTGGCGAGGGGCCCTTCCCGGGGTACCCTCCCTAACCAAACTCCGAATACCGGTTGAACTATCTCAGGAGTCAGTCCGCGAGGGATAAGCTTCGCGGTCGAGAGGGAAACAACCCAGATCGCCGGCTAAGGCCCCTAATAGATTCTTAGTCACTAAGGAAGTTTTATTGCCGAGACAGCCAGGATGTTGGCTTAGAAGCAGCCATCATTTAAAAAGTGCGTAATAGCTTACTGGTCGAGCAATAGGGCGCCGATAATGAACGGGAGTAAGAATCTAGCCGAAGCCGCCGAATCGCAAGATTGGTAGGAGAGCGTCGTATAGAAGAGACAAGGGATACCGTAAGGAGTCTTAGCGGTCTATACGAGCGATTATGCCGGAATGAGTAACGATAAGACAGGTGAGAATCCTGTCCGCCGAAAGCCTAAGGTTTCCTGGGGAAGGCAATTCCGCCCAGGGTTAGCCGGTACCTTAGTCGAGGCTGAAAAGCGTAGACGATGGACGTAAGGTTAATATTCCTTAGCTTCTTTAAAATACCGACGGAGGGACGGCGTTTGAACGGCAAGCGGGCCGCTGGAATGGCTCGTTGTTTACTAGTATCCTTTCGCGTAGTCAAATGCGCGCGATCTAATGGAGAAGGTCGACTCGACAACTTGATTTGGAAGTTGTCCGCCAAACGTCCAAGAAAAGCTTCTAAGGGTTACGTTTAAAGAAACCGTACTAAAACTGACACAGGTAGGCGAGTAGAGTATACTAAGGCGCTCGGGAGAACGCTGGTTAAGGAACTCTGCAAAATGGCCCCGTAAGTTCGCGATAAGGGGCGCCGTTGGCCTTGAATAGGGGCTGGCGGCCACAGTAAATCGGCAACAGCAACTGTTTATCAAAAACACAGGACCGTGCGAACACGCAAGTGGAAGTATACGGTCTGACGCCTGCCCGGTGCCGGTAAGTTAAGGAAGGAGGTTATCGCAAGAGAAGCTTCCGACCGAAGCTCCGGTAAACGGCGGCTCTAACCTTGAGAGTCCTAAGGTAGCGAAGTTCCTTGTCGGGCAAGTTCCGACCTGCATGAAAGGCGTAATGACTGTTGCACTGTCTCAACCAGCGACCCGGTGAAATTGTAGTCGTGGTGAAGATGCCACGTACCCGCAGTAAGACGGAAAGACCCCGTGAACCTTTACTGTAGGCTGAAATTGGTCTGAGACCTGTTTTGTGTAGGATAGGCGGGAGACGTTGAAACCGGAGCGTCAGCTTCGGCGGAGTCAACCTTGAAATACCGCCCTGAACATGTTTTAGCTCTAACGACGATTCCCTTGAATCAGGGCGTCGGACATTTTCAGTCGGGCAGTTTGACTGGGGCGGTCTCCTCCCAAAGAGTAACGGAGGAGTCCAAAGGTCGCCTCAGCCTGTTTGGCAATCAGGCATAGAGCGTAATGGTAGAAGGCGGCTTGACTGCGAGACCTATAAGTCGAGCAGAAACGAAAGTTGGGCATAGTGATCCGGTGGTTCCGTATGGCAGGGCCATCGCTCATCAGATAAAAGGTACTCCGGGGATAACAGGCTTATCGCTCCCGAGCGTCCACAGCGGCGGAGCGGTTTGGCACCTCGATGTCGGCTCATCGCATCCTGGGGGTGGAGGAGCTCCCAAGGGTTTGGCTGTTCGCCAATTAAAGCGGTACGTGAGCTGGGTTCAGACCGTCGTGAGACAGGTCGGTCCCTATCTGCTGCGGGCGTACGAAATTTGAGGAGGTATCTCTTTAGTACGAAAGGACTTAGAGGTACGCGGCTCTGGCGTTCCAGTTGTCAAGCCTTTGGCACGGCTGGGTAACTAACCGCGGATCGGATAAACGCTGAAAGCATATAAGCGTGAAGTCATCTCCGAGATTAGATTTCGTAAACGCAAGTTGGAAGTCCCCGTCGAGACTAGGCGGTTGATAGGCCGGACGTGTAAGCTCAGTAATGAGTTCAGCTAACCGGTACTAACGGACGAACGTTTGATCGCGTCGATCGATTATTCCTGCTATTGCAATGCTACTCTTGCCCATTTAATTTAAAATGGAAATTGCCGACTTGGTGAAGATTGAGTTGGTAATCTTCCGGCGACCATATCCAAGTGGAAACGCCCGTTCCCATCCCGAATACGGAAGCTAAGCGCTTGGAGCCGATGATAGTTGTGAAACCGCGAAAGTAGGTATCGCCGGGTTTTTTTTAAGACTTCTAACGGGGTCTTAAAAATTTAAGTCGAAAAAATAATAAAAAATTTCGACTTGACAATTTACGAGAGTATGATAAAATACTTCCCGTAAACGATATTTGACAATCAGGTAAAGATGTTCATACAGTGTGAGCTTCGTCTCTAACGAGACGAAGAACCGTTAAAATCTTCGAGATTTTAACCTTTGAAGCCAATATAAATTGCGATTCATTTTTAATTTGCGGACTTCTCTGACCGGAAGTTCGCCCACGATCGAACGAAAACTTCTTTGAATCCTTGATTCAAACAAGTCGAGTATAAAAAGAATTGAAGGGTTTGATCCTGGCTCAGAATGAACGTTGGCGGCGTGGATTAGGCATGCAAGTCGTGCGGCAAGGAAGACTTCGGTCTTCCCTAGAGCGGCGAAAGGGATAGGAATACATAGATACATGCCTCTTAGCCCGGGATAGCGTTTGGAAACGAACGATAATACCGGACGCCCTCTCCGGAGGAAAGGTGAGATTCCGCTAAGAGATTGGTCTATGTCCTATTAGCTAGTTGGTAAGGTAACGGCTTACCAAGGCGATGATGGGTACGGGGTGTGAGAGCATGACCCCGATCACTGGGACTGAGACACTGCCCAGACGCCTACGGGCGGCTGCAGTCGAGAATCTTCGGCAATGGACGAAAGTCTGACCGAGCGACGCCGCGTGTATGACGAAGGTCTTCGGATTGTAAAGTACTGTCGATTAGGCGGAAATGAATTGGGGCAATCCCCTATTTTTGACCTATCATTGGAGGAAGGACGGGCTAAGTTCGTGCCAGCAGCCGCGGTAAGACGAACTGTTCAAACGTTATTCGGAATCACTGGGCTTAAAGGGCGCGTAGGCGGTTTTATAAGCGGGGTTTGAAATCCCTCGGCTCAACCGAGGAACTGGGCTCCGAACTGTAAGACTTGAGTGAAGCAGGGGCAAGCGGAACTTGCGGTGGAGCGGTGAAATGCTTTGATATTGCAAGGAACACCGGTGGCGAAGGCGGCTTGCTTGGCTTTAACTGACGCTGAAGCGCGAAAGCTAGGGTAGCGAACGGGATTAGATACCCCGGTAGTCCTAGCCGTAAACTCTGAGCGCTTGTTCGAGGGGCGATTTTAGCTTCTCGGACGTAGCGAAAGTGTTAAGCGCTCCGCCTGGGGAGTATGGTCGCAAGGCTGAAACTCAAAGGAATTGACGGGGGCTCACACAAGCGGTGGAGGATGTGGCTTAATTCGAGGCTACGCGAAGAACCTTATCCTAGGCTTGACATGCATGGATACCCTCCCTGAAAGGGGAGTAAGTTGCTAGCAATAGTGAAACTTGCACAGGTGCTGCATGGCTGTCGTCAGCTCGTGTCGTGAGACGTCGGGTTAAGTCCCTTAACGAGCGAAACCCCTGTCGTTAGTTGCCAGCGAGTAATGTCGGGTACTCTAACGAGACTGCCTAAGTTAATGCGGAGGAAGGCGGGGACGACGTCAAGTCCTCATGGCCCTTACGCCTAGGGCTGCACACGTCCTACAATGGATTCCACAAAGGGAAGCGAGACCGCGAGGTTTAGCAAATCCCCAAAAAGGATCCTCAGTTCGGATTGTAGTCTGCAACTCGACTACATGAAGCCGGAATCGCTAGTAATCGCGGGTCAGCATACCGCGGTGAATGTGTTCCTGAGCCTTGTACACACCGCCCGTCAAGCCACGAAAGCAGGGGGCGTCCGAAGTCGCCGAAGCAACCTTTATTGGAGCTAAGCGCCGAAGACGAACTTTGCGATTGGGACTAAGTCGTAACAAGGTAGCCGTAGGGGAACCTGCGGCTGGATCACCTCCTTTCTAAGGATATTAGAAACTCGGCTGGTTAGCCAGTCGTGTTACGAGGGATCGCGATAAATTGGTTAACGCTGTGTGAAATCTTTACTATGATATATTAAGCCGGTCGAGGAAACTTGACCGGCTTTTTTTGTTCTTGCGCGCCCTTAATCGTCGACCGCCGAACCCGCGCGTCCTCCCTCCGATTAGCGCAGCCCAACAATCGACAATCGCGCCCGTCGGCTCTCCATTCGCAGTAATTTTTTTCCTCCGCTCGCT
>JAZTXD010000067.1:0-12491 GCA_045636265.1 Candidatus Flemingiibacterium sp. | reverse complement strand
CAGCAAAGAATCTTTGTGTGAACATCAGGACAGTTTGCAGCCGCAAGGTCAGCCTGCTTTGCAACATCGCCGTCAGCCGTACAGATTATCGCAGCCACGCCTGCCGCCTTGAAACGGTACTCGAAATCATGCTCCACAAGCAGATTTGTTGCGGGGATGATAACAGCACCCATTTTGTGAAGCGCGGTGATCGTAACCCAGAACTGCCAATGGCGCTTGAGTACGACAAGCACGCGGTCGCCCTTTTTAATTCCGAGAGATTCGAAATAGTTCGCCGCCTTTGCGGAAAGCTTTGACATGTCACCGAATGTGAAGCGGCGCTCGGTCTTATCCGCGCTCAGATGAAGCATCGCGAGCTTATCCGGATTCTTCGCGGCAATGGCATCAACAACGTCAAAACCGAAGTTGAACTTGTCTTCATTGTGGAACTTTATAGAGTTGAGCACACCCTTATCATCAAGCGTTGTTTCTATGAAGTTTTCCCATACGGCACCGGTTTTCTCAACGGATACAACCGCCGCAGTCTTTTCGAGCACCGGCTCCTCATAGTCATACGCCTTACCCTGTGCATCAATAACGATCGCAAGGAATTTGCACTCGCCGCCAACAGCAACCATTCCGTGAGGGGTACCGCTGTTGTAGTAGATAGAATCTCCCGCGCCGAGAACCTCTACGTGGTCGTCGATCTGAACCTTGAGCTTGCCCTCAAGGACATAGTCAAGCTCCTGACCTTCGTGAGTTGCAAGCTTTATGGGTTTATCCTGCTCATCCTCATGATACGCCGCAGTTACAAGGAACGGCTCGGCGGTCTTATTCTTGAAGAGAGGCGCCAAGTTATTGTATTTGAATCCCTTGCGGCGTACAATAGGAAGTCCGCCGCCTGCCTTTGTTACCGAGAACGAAGACAGTGTGGGGCTTGAACCCTTTAATATATCCGTGGCATCAACGCCGAAAATCTGAGCGCATTTATGAATGAATGTAAAGCTGAAATCCGACTCTCCCGATTCAACGGCCATATATTCAGCCTCTGTTACGCCGGTACGCTTTGACATTTCCTCGGTGGAAAGTCCCATAATCTCGCGAAGCGCAACAAGACGCTCGGCAATTTCTTTTAACATTTTTTCCATAATGATTTCCTCCAAAATTTGAACTTGATAAACTCAGAAGGCTCGGCTCAGACTGCAATTTGATCCGGGATAACAAAAAACGCCCCAAAGCGGGAACATCCCCTTGCTTTGAGACGGAATTTTTAACTATTCCGCGGTACCACTCAAATTGCGTTTTCACGCCACTTTGGACTCCGACAAGTCCTATGTCTTTACGCGACAGCACGTGGAAGTCTACTCGGTTTCCCTTTCGGTTCCAAGCTCGGAAGTGATTGGTTGTACGAAATAATACACCGTCGGCTCGCACCTACCGCCGACTCTCTGGAGAAGCAATATTTCAACCGTCTTCGTCACAGCCTTTGTTTACGCTTAAAATTATAGCACACTAAAGTGCATTTGTCAAGTATAAATTTCAAATATATTTTTTTGCGCAATAAAGATGTGGCATTGTGCATCTTGACATTCGTGTTATTTTGTTATATCATATTATCAGGACAATATTAAACCAACGGAGAATAAAAATGACTGAAAACAAAAAACTCAAATGGAAAAGCGGGACGCTTTTAGCTCCCCTGCCCGCTGTACTCGTAAGCTGCGGCACTATGGAAAAGCCCAATGCGATCACAATTGCGTGGACAGGTATTATAAATTCCGATCCCGTTAAAACCTATGTTTCTATTCGTCCGTCACGCTACTCGTATGAGCTTATTAAGGAAAGCGGAAAGTTTGTAATCAACCTCACCACCGAAGCACTTGTGAGGGCAACAGACTTCTGCGGCGTGCGCTCGGGACGCGACATGGACAAATTTGAAAAATGCGGTATTACCGCAGCGCCTGCCTTTGAGCTTGAGGATACACCTGTAATCGCAGAAAGTCCCATAAGCCTCGAGTGCCGCGTTACGGATATCGTACCGCTCGGCACACACGATATGTTCATCGCCGATGTTGTGGCAGTAGATGTTGACCCGTCGCTTGTGGATGAGGACGGGGCGCTTCATTTAGAGCGCGCAAAGCTTATCGCATCCTCCCATGGCGAATATTTCACACTCGGCAAAAAGGTCGGCGACTTCGGTTTTTCCGTTCGCAAGAAGAGCACGCAGAAGCGCCGCGATGCCGCCAAGCGCGCGAAGGCGAGAAACTTCAAAAACAAAAAATCTTAACGCTCTTCAACCGACACAACGGTGAGCACACCGTCCGAGACGGTGAACTTTATCTCAAATCCGGCAAATCCGAAGCCAAACACTCGCTCGCTGTCCTTTGCACGTACAGCAGGACGAGGGTCGTCGGCAAGCAGTGCTATCGCCGCTTCCCTTTTGTTTTCGGGAAAGCGTGTGAGCAGCTCCACCGGAAAATTCACCTCAAGCCGCGCGCCGTAAACCTCTTCGGCAAATCCGCCGAGAGCATCGCTGTGAGCGTCGGCGTACGGAAGATACGGCTTTATATCATATATCGGGGTTTTGTCCATCATATCAGCGCCGCTGACTATGAGAACAAGGCCCTCATTTTTTGTCTGTTCAACGCGAATGAGCTTCACGCAGGAAAGTCCGATCGGGTTCGGTCTGAACGGTGAGCGTGTGGCAAACACACCGACTCTTGTGTTGCCGCCAAGGCGCGGCGGACGTACAGTCGGTGACCACTCATCGCGTATTGCCTCGGAAAACTCCCATATTATCCAGAGATGCGACCACTGCTCTATCCCGCGAAGTGCCTCGGGCGAGCGGTATTCCGGCTCGAAAACTATCCGGGACTCAAGCTGTGAGAGTATCCCACTCTGGCGAGGGATACCGAACTTTTCGGGAAAATCTGTTCTTATATGTGCGATTTTTTTCATAATATTCCCCCTTAAACTGATCTGAGCCGATACTCGGACGGACTTACGCCAACAGTCTTCTTAAACTGCCTCATAAAATGCACGTCGCTTTTGTATCCACAAAGCTCCGACACCGTCCCAACGGAATACGACGTGTTGTCAAGAAGATATTTCGCTCTTTCAATGCGGCTGTTTATCACGTCTGTTATGGCGCTCACGCCGAAAAAATGCTTGTAAAGATGCTGGAAATAGGAAATACTCACCGAAAGCTCGGATGCCATAGCCGAAACAGTCCACTCTTTGCTCGGCAGATTGTAAATCTGCGCACGCAGGTTTACCGCATCCTCGTAGTATTCGTTATACATAAGCGTACAGTCGGATTTGCTGCGTTCAAGCTCTTCAGCAAGCTTGAGGAAGAACACTTTCATATAAAGTCCGCCAAGCTCATCGCTGTGTTCCCCGCCGAAACGTACCTCGCGGTCGATATCCTTAATGAGATTCGAAAGAAGTCCCATGTTGGTCACGCTTGTCAGCGTATCAAACGGAATACCGAGCTTTTCTATCCATCTGATATCCTCATCGTCGGCATCAAAATGTACAGCATCGTTTATGAATGTGTCCTTTAAAAATCCAAAAAACTGCGGTGTATTTTTGTCAAACAGTATGAATTTCCCCGCAGACATCTCAATCCTTACGCCGTCAAATATAAAATATGCCGGACTTCGCAGGAGCAATATTAAATAGTCAGGCCGTCCACGCGGACGTTCCACCTTGAACTTTGGCGGTTCGATATAATTCCAATAAACACCGGTAGCTTTCACTTTACACCTCAACAAAGCAGAATATATCAGTTAAAAAGTATTATACCATATTGAAATCAATATGTCAACAGTGTATAATATCAGCGAAGGAAAAGGAATGAAAAATTTATTTTTTGGAGGATTAAGCGAGTGAAAGCTGAAATAACCGTAAATAAAAATTACGTTATCGATAAAATAGACAAGCGAATATACGGCTCCTTTATCGAGCATCTCGGTCGCGCCGTTTACGAGGGCATATATGAGCCCGACCATCCCACCGCTGACAAAAGCGGTTTCCGCCGTGACGTTATAGAGCTTGTAAAGCAGCTCGATATCCCGATAATACGTTACCCCGGCGGCAACTTCGTTTCCGGATATAACTGGGAGGACGGCATCGGCGACAAGTCAAAGCGCCCCACCCGTCAGGAGCTCGCATGGGAATCGATCGAAACAAATCAGGTGGGCATTGATGAGTTCCAAGAGTGGGCAAAGCTTGTCGGAGCTGATGTTATGATGGCGGTAAACCTCGGCACACGCGGTCCCGCCGAAGCTCACAACTGCATTGAATACTGCAACGCTGACACCGATACATACTACGCAAACATGCGACGCGAAAACGGTTTTGACAAACCGTTCGGATTTAAAACATGGTGCCTTGGCAACGAAATGGACGGGCATTGGCAGATATGCAACAAAAACGCAGAGGAGTATGCCGATACGGCAGTGTGTGCGGCAAAGATGATGCGGCTGTCGGATCCCGAGGCGGAATTTGTTGTGTGCGGAAGCTCGCACAGAAACATGCCGACATTCGCCGAATGGGAGCTTACTGTGCTAAAAAAAGCATACAAGTATATCGATTACATTTCCCTGCACCAATATTTCAACAATCACTCAAACAGCACCGAGGATTTTCTTGCAAAATCCACCGAGCTTGATGAATATATCAAATCCGTCGGGGCGATGTGCGACGTTGTAAAAGCAAAAATGCAGTCCGAGAAAAACATTTACCTCTCTCTTGACGAGTGGAACGTATGGGATGGGCTGTCGTATAATGTAACCGATGCGCCGAGATGGTCGGTGGCGCCGCACATGCTCGAGCAGCCGTACAACTTTGAGGATGCGCTCGTTGTGGGATGCATGATGATGACGATACAGAATAACTGCGACAGAGTCAAGGTTGCCTGCCTTGCCCAGCTTGTAAACGTAATCGCACCGATAATGACCGAAAAAGGCGGCGCGGCGTGGGCGCAGACAATATTCTACCCGTTCATGCTCGCATCGAAAAACGGTCGCGGCACGGCGATGAAGCCGATAATCAAGTGCGACACTTATTCCACCGAAAAGCACAAGGATATCCCCTACCTTGAGGCGTCTGTTATCGAGGACGAGGAGAAGCGCGAGATTGTCGTATTCGCCGTAAATCGCTCACTCACAGAGGATATCGACCTTGACATCACCGCAGAGAATTTCGGGAACTGCAAAGTCATATCGCACACCGAGCTTTACTGCGACGATCTTAAAGCGGTAAACACCAAGGACAGCACTCCCGTAATGCCCTGCGAGCGAGAGGTGGAAAATGCATCGCCTATCACGCTCAAAAAGCATTCCTGGAACATGATAAAAGTGGCTTACTAAAAAGCTTATATGTCTTGACTTTTATATGCAGATGTGTTATTATTATAGTAACACGTTAATTCGGAGGTAAATTATGCCTTACAGTAATTCATACATAAACATTAGAAATATGTTTTGGGATGGTGGCGGATTTAAACTGGACCGTCCTGGGATTGAACACTCACTCAAGCGTGCTCTCAATGACTATATGGCACGCACTCAGAGCAATGACGGAAAAGCAGAAAGTGCGACTGTTACGAATATGTTTAATGCTCTTTCTCCCACCTTTGTCGATAAATTGTTGGACTATTTTTCTGATCCAGTAAAAACGCAAGCTGTGTATGACGAGTGGCACAATGGCATGTGTAACGAGTTTATAAACAAGATGAAAGCAACCCTTCGCAGGAGCGAACCCTACGGTAAAGCGCAGAAGATAGTTAACATGACTATGAAAACCATTTACTGTCTTGAAGGTGCCGAGACTAAAGCTGAAAACGGTTATTTTAAACACTGCCATATGCCGCTTGATTCTATCACACTTGAATGGTTCAGAAAAAAGCTCGCGGGAGATTGGTATAATCCCATGAAAAAACAAGCTGAAAAAATCAAATTAACAATAGATAAGAACGCTCCTATGCCCAGTTGGAGTGCTTTATCGTTTGAATCGGAAAGTTTATCATATGAGTATACGAATTACGATATAAATATTCGTACACGAGTGGACAGTAGAGAAAAATACCACTACATGTTCTTTGTTACAATGATACGTGAATATTTTAAACCCGGGAACTCCAAAAACACTTATGCCGGTTTAACACCGTTTCAGGCAGAGTTTTTCATTTGGCCTGAACAACAGTGGGAGCGTTCAGCCAATGCCATAAAAGACCAACAACTGCTTGGAAAATTGTCTAATAATCCCGGTGTTAGCGTTTACAATCCGCAAATAAAAGAATTGTATGAAAAACTGATAACCGATTTGAAAGGCATGCGTGGATTTTATAAATAAACATCCAGCAAAACAGCGTAGTGAAGTCACTGCGCTGTTGTTTTTTTTACACTCCATATCATGTTTGAGAAAAGATATAGGACAACATATCAAAGCGAAAAGCCGACAGATTTCTGTCGGCTTTTTCATTAATTATCAGAATATCCCACAATCATATAATCCCAAGCTTTACAAAAGCATTGTAAACGCCGTCTTTATCTATATCGTCTGTAATCATATCCGCCGCTGCTTTTATCTCATCTGTGGCGTTGCCCATGGCAACACCGACACCTGCGGCGCGTATCATTGTGATGTCGTTTCCGCTGTCGCCTATCGCAACAGTGTCGTCCATACTGCCGCCGAGAAGATCGACTACTATCTTCATTCCGTGCGCCTTGTTTATACCGGCGATATTCACCTCGCCGCAGGATGACGGCATATTCTTGAAGCTGAACGGATCTATGTTGTAATCCGGACCGAGAAGACTTCGCATATCTGCAATATCGAGCTTTGAATCGTAATATATCGCCTTTTCAACGTTGTCAAGCGCACACATGTCCCCGACAACAACATCGCCAAGCAGCGAAGCCGCCGATTCTTCGGAAACGCCTGCTCTTGTCAGCATCGAGCGCATATGCGCCGAATCAGCTTCACTTGAAACAAGACAGTCTGCAAGCTGTCTGCAGGAGCACGCTCCCGCCTCTTTAAAACGGCTGTCAAGATACAAAAGCTGCTCTTTCGAGAAATATTTGCGGTAAATCTGTTTGCCGCCGTAGTGAATATTGGCACCGGATGACATGACCATGCCGTCAAAATGTACCGCCTCAAGCAGCCACGGATATATCTGTCCGGGGTAGCGTCCGGTGCTGATAAGAAGCTTGTGTCCCCTCTTCTGTGCTTCAAGAAGCGCGGCAAGAGTTGACTTTGGCATGGTGCAGTCAAAATCCACCAGAGTGCCGTCTATATCGAGAAAAATATATTTTGTTTTCACTTTTCTGTATTAAGGGCGTTCACTGCCGCATAGAGTCCAAGAACGTAACTGTACCAACCAAATCCGCATATCTGTCCCACGCATACGGGTGCGAGCACAGATTCGTGGCGGAAGCTCTCACGCGCGTGAATATTTGACATGTGCACCTCAACAACCGGCAGCTTGATTGCCGATATTGCATCGCGGATAGCATAAGAATAGTGCGTATACGCACCGGCATTCAGTACGATAGCATCGATACCGCCGTTTACTGCCGCACGGGATGCGTGAAGTCGGTCAATAATCGCCCCCTCGCAGTTTGACTGATAAAACTCAATCTCCACGCCGATTTCTTTGGCTTTATCCGTGAGTTTTGCGTTGATAGCATCAAGTGTTTCACTGCCGTAGTGAGCCGCCTCGCGCTCACCCGTGAGATTGATATTAGGTCCGTTTATAACGAGAATTTTCATTTTAATTTCCCCTTCGTGAGATATAATAATTCTTCATTGCAAGCGCATCCTCGGTCTGATCGCCTGCGGATTCGCTGATTATTCTCGGAGATACGCCCTCCTTGATTATAGCCTCGATAAGCGGCTCAAACGGCGGCTCAAAGCCTTCGTCCTTGAAGTTAACATGACGTTTTTCGCCTTGCTTTGTATATTCTATCTTTGAAAAATGACAGTGGAGAGTGTCTGCGTATCTGTCGCCGAGTCTGTCGCCTATTTTGTCAAAAACCGCTCTGTAATCGTCAACCGTCGCAAAAACATTTCCCGTGGGAGTTTCCTCCGCGGTGTCGAAAATGCCGCTCTGATACCGACCGCGGCAGTTAAGGTGACCGAAGTCCACAACGGGATACAGACGCGGATCTACCTTGCAAAGCGTTAACACCTCATCAAGCGTGCCGAGCTGATTAAGCTTGCCCATGGTTTCAAGACCGATGCGGATATTTTTTGTGTCACCGATCTCTTCAAACATTTTATAAAGCGTGTCTGCGGCATAATCCATAGCCTGCGCGCGTGTGATCTTCGACGCACTTCCCGTATGCACAACGATAGTATCGGCACCAAGGCATTCCGCCGCCCAAAGACTTTTTCTTATATATTCGATACTGTTAAGACGCTTGTCAAGCGCTGTGCTCGAAAGGGATATGAAATACGGCGCATGAAGCGACATTAATATGCCGTGCTTCTTCGCTTCTTCTCCAACCTTTCGCATTGACGCCTCGCCTGCCATAAAGCCGCGTCCTGCCTGATATTCGTATGCGTCAACGCCGCGTCCGGCAAGCCATGCCGGCGCCTCATGTGTATGTTTTTTCCCGTCAGCGAAGAAGCTGTCGGAGCTTCCCGCCACACCGAATTTTGCATTTGACATTACAGTCACCTCTATTTTATAAATTCAAACGCCGCGGCGCACGTGTCCTCGTCAGGCATCATGCCAGACCATATCTCAAACGCCCTCGCGCCCTGATAAATGAGCATCCAGAGTCCGCTAAGGGCGAGAAGTCCGCACTCGCGCGAACTCTTCAAAAGCTTTGTTTCAAGCGGATTATACACCGCATCGAGAACCATAGTCCCAGTCCTCATTTTTTGAACGAAGCCAAAATCCTCAAACTCCGCACTGCCGTGCATTCCAAGCGAGGTACAGTTGATAACGATATCCGCTCTCTCTGCCGCGTCGCACAAAGCTTTACGGTCAAGCGGTATACATTCAATCTCAACCCCGAGCATATCGGCAAGCGCACGGGCACTCTCTGCCGTCCGGTTTGCCACGGTAAGTATCGCGCCGGCATTTTTGAGTGAGAGCGCCGCAGATCTCGCCGCGCCGCCGGCACCGAGCAAAAGAACGCGCTTGCCGCGCACACACTCTGCCGCAGGTTTATCAAATTCACCGTACCCGCGACGGATTGCGAGAAGTATCCCCTCTCCGTCGGTTGTATATGACGAGAGTTTTCCACCGCGAACAACAACCGTATTCACCGAGCAAAGAGCACGCGCCTCATCGCTGAGCGTGTCGGAAAGCTTTGTCATATCCGTTTTAAGCGGCATGGTGCAGTTAAAGCCGTCGTATCCGTTTGCTATGAGCGAGTTTACAGTTTCTTCGAGCGTGTCGCACGTAGTTTCAATGCGCTCATACGAAAAATCGGCAACACCGGCATACTTTGCGAAAAGCTCATGAAGCATAGGCGAGCGGCTGTGCGCTATGGGTGAGCCAAGCACCGCAAGCTTTAATCTATCAGCCATTGTTATTTACCCTCTCGCTCAATCCTTTTACGGTATATACGAAGAAACGGCTTTTCAAGCAAACGCTTCGCCTTGAAAAACGGCGTGCGCTTATCCTTTATCGGCGGTACTAAAAACGCGCGAATGCCGGCGCGTTTCCCTGCCCACACATCTGTGAAAAGCTGGTCGCCAACGCATGCGGTACTGTTTACATCCGTCCCCATGTGCGCCATGGCTTCAATGAGATATTTGCGCGACGGCTTCTTTGCATCTGCATGGAAGTAGCATCCAAGCCCCTCACAAAACATCTCAACGCGCGGTGCGTGATTGTTTGACACGAACGCCGTCTGTATTCCGGCAGCATGCATGTCCGAAAGCCATTTTGCCACGCTTTCGGTCGGCTTTGGGTCGTCGTATGTAACGAGCGTGTTGTCTATATCAAGTATCAGTGCGCGAATACCGAGAGATAGCATCTCCTCGGGAGTTATCGCGTAGATATTATCGTAAATTTTTGTTGGAAGGAATTTATCTGACATCACAAACCTCCGTTTTGGGTATAATATTATTTTACCACATCTGCGCCGCGCTGGCAAGGGTTTTCTATAAAAATTTCGTAAAGAGAAAACGTCCCCGTTCAGGGGACGTTTTGATATCACAGCTCGCGCTTTCTGTAAAACACTACCGACATGTACCACGAAAGCACATATATGCCAATACCGATAAGGCATATAAGCAATATAACAACGTTTGCATTTCCGCCGGGCTGTATTCCGTTTAATACAAAGTTTGAAGATATTACGCTTCCGGCGCACACAATGCCGACCATTATATAGTACGCCATTCTTCCCTTTTCCACGCCGAGCTTGAATATAAACGGAAGGGATATAGAGGTTGACAGCAAGGACATGGTAAAGAGCAAAAGCATAAGAACTGCGTACTCTCCGAGTCTGAATCCACCGCCACTACTCATGCGTACCGCCTGCAAAATTCCCGTGATAATGAGCACCGTAAGCTGTGTACAAAGTCCGATAATATATTTGCCGCTCACAATCTGTGCGCGTGTGTACGGCATTGTTTCGCTGTACTGAAGCCAGCGGCTTCGCTCATCGTAAGCAAGGAGATTAACGGGGATCATGCCGCAGAGCATGCACGGATAGAACGCCATAAACAGATTCGAGCTTTCGGTAAGCGACAGTCCGCAGAAGATTACAGATATGAAAAAATATGTTCTGCAATATTTCATCATCATATAAAAATCTTTTAAAAGAAGGCCTTTCACTTATCTCTCCCCCTTTACCATAAACAAAAACAGCTCTTCAATGCTTATCGGTTTTACTTCAAACGTGTCGGGCAGATTTTCGCGCGACACAATTACTTCAGTGCCAAACGGTGTTTCACGTCTGTATTTGACAGCGCCTGTATCAAGCTTTGCAAGCTGTTCGCCCGTACAGTAAGTCATACCGTACTCTGCCATAAGCTTATCCTTTTCCTCGCAGAGCAAAAGCTTGCCGCGGTGTAAAAATGCCACGCAGTCACAAAGCTTTTCGAGATCACTTACAATATGTGAGGATATGAGGATCGAGTGCTCACCATCGCGTGTGAACTCGTAAAACATTTCCACGACCTCGTCGCGCACAACCGGGTCAAGTCCTCCCGTCGCCTCATCGAGCAGAAGCAGCTTTGCGCCGTGTGACATGGCAATCGCAATTCCGAGCTTCATTTTCATGCCGCGCGAAAAGTCTTTAAACTGCTTATTATCGGGCAGCGACAGCTTCTTGAGAAGCCGCTCATACTGTGCACTGTCCCAATTTTTGAAAGTGTGCTTCATTATTTTACCGACCTGCTTTGCGTTAAGACACTCGGGAATACCCACCTCGTCCATAACAACACCGATTTCCTCTTTGATAAGAGCGGTATCCGCATGACTGTCTTTTCCAAGCACCGTAATAGTTCCGCTGTCCTTGTGAAGCATATCGAGTATCAGCTTTATCGTGGTGCTCTTGCCGGCACCGTTTTCTCCGATAAGCCCCATAATACAGCCGCTTGGCAAGGTAAGGCTGAGTTTATCAAGTTTGAAATCCGAAAAGGATTTAGTAAGTTCCTTTATTTCAAGTGCGTTCATTTTGATCCTCCATACCGAATGTGTATATCTATATTGTATACAATCAGCGGCGCATTGTCAAGTTATTATAAGAAAAAGGACGGAGAGGTAACACTCTCCGTCCCTATTTTATTAACTTTAAGCTGTAACGATGCTTGCGTCCTCATGAAGCTTCAGATAGTCAACAGCTTCCTCACGCATCTTATACTTGAGTATCTTACCGGCCGCGTTCATCGGGAATCCCTCAACAAAGCGGAAGTATCTCGGACACTTGTGCTTTGCCATGTTTGCAAGGCAGAATTCCTTCATTTCAGCCTCGGTAGAGGTTTCGCCCTCGTTAAGTACAACGCACGCCATAACCTCTTCGCCGTACTGCTTGTCGGGAACACCTATAACCTGAACGTCCTTGATCTTCGCATTGGTGTAAAGGAAGTCCTCGATCTCCTTGGGGTAAATATTCTCACCGCCGCGGATTATCATATCCTTGATTCGTCCGGTTATCTTGTAGTAGCCCTCGGGGGTACGTCTTGCAAGGTCGCCCGAATGCAGCCCCCCGTCCGCGTCAATCGCCGCCGCTGTAGCCTCGGGCATCTTGTAGTAACCCTTCATGATGTTGTAGCCGCGAGCGCAGAACTCACCGTCAACACCGTCGGGAACTTCCTCACCGGTCTCGGGATCGACGATCTTGGTTTCAACCGCGAACATAGACTGTCCAACGGTTGTGCAGCGAAGCTCAATGGGGTCGGTGGTCTTTGACATGGTTGTTGCCGGAGAAGCCTCGGTCTGACCGTATGTTATGCATATCTCAGGCATATGCATCTTCTCGACAACCTCTTCCATAACCTTGATAGGACACGGTGAGCCTGCCATGATACCCGTTCTCATA
>JAZTXD010000066.1:0-1269 GCA_045636265.1 Candidatus Flemingiibacterium sp. | reverse complement strand
GATCTGGGTAGCAACCTGCTTGCCGTCTTCGTCGTCCTTGTAGAGGAGGAGGTCGCCTGCAGCGCCGTCCCAGCAGCAGCCAACGGGAGCCTTAACCTTCAGACCTGCGTCGGTACCGAAGAAGAGGGAGTCGCCGGTGGTATCCATGTTCATTGCCCAGGATGCACGGTAGTCGATAACGATGTCGCCTTCGCAGCGGATCATTGCAACAGCGAACTCGTCGTCAACGGTGAAGCGGTCAGCTTCCGCGTACTTCTTCGGGTTCTTG
Organism: Candidatus Flemingiibacterium sp.; assembly: GCA_045636265.1. Taxonomy (GTDB): domain Bacteria; phylum Bacillota; class Clostridia; order Oscillospirales; family CAG-272; genus Flemingiibacterium. Next base: position 1,001 of record JAZTXD010000066.1, on the reverse strand, counting down.
CCGAAGTGAGCGAACTGCTTAGCGGAAACGGTAAGCGGCTTCGGATAGCCGATGGAGTTGTGCGCGAAGTCGAGACCGTAGCAGCCGATATCGCCTACTGCGCCGACAGCAGCCTTGTCCTTCTCGATGTAGGTACGGCCCGGGATGCCCTTAACGCGGCCGCCGCCGACAACAACGTAGTAAATCTGACCGAGAACGCCGGAGTCGATAACTTCCTTGACCTTCTTTACGTTTGCGCCGTAACGGGGCTGGAAGCCTACGGTTACGAACTTGCCGGTCGCCTGTTCAACGGCACGGATTGCCTTTGCTTCGTCGAGGGTTACGCAGAGCGGCTTTTCCAGCATAACGTTCTTGCCGGAAGTGAGCGCGCAGATACACGGAGCAGCGTGCTGGGAGTTGTAGGTGCAGATGGAAACCGCGTCGATGTCCTTGCGTGCGCAGAGTTCTTCGTGGGTTTCGTATGCGGTCGCTTCCGTCCAGCCGAATTCGTCAAGGAACTTTCTTGCCTTGCCCGGAATAATGTCCGCGCCGGCAACGATTTCCACGTCGTCGAACTGCTTGTAAGCGTTTGCATGAGCGTGTGCAATACCGCCGGTACCGATGATACCTACTCTTAATTTGTCAGCCATTTTTAAATTCTCCTTTTCGGAATTTATGATTGGATTTATTATAACACAGGTTTTTGGGAATTGCAAGTTTTTTGTGATGGGGATACGGTCGCTTTTTGAAAAAAGCTCCGCAAAAACTTTTGGACTGTGTAGCCGGTTTTTGCAGTTGGTATGGGAGAGAAAAAGGAATTTTTTGATGGGTCTGTGCGCTGACATATAGTTGGTCCCAGTTGACAAAGTGGGAGCGATCCAATTTCTATGGAGTAGTGGAGACGGAAGTCAGGGACCACCGAGACCCTGACTTCCCACGCCGTATGGGATAACCTTGATATCGTGCATTCGGCAGAATTCGACGACGGACACGTCAGTGTCCGCTCGGCTTGGCTGCCGCCG
>JAZTXD010000065.1:0-15872 GCA_045636265.1 Candidatus Flemingiibacterium sp. | reverse complement strand
GCTGTTAAAACCGTGCATGATACCCTCTGTACCGTACTTAAGGCTCGCCGCGTGATCGCCGAGCTTCGGACCTCTGCCAAGAGGCTCAATGCCGTAGATGTCAACGGGATCGTTAAGGAAGCCTGCAAAAAGACCTGCCGCGTTCGAGCCGCCGCCAACGCAGGCAACGATTGCACTCGGGAGATGTCCCGTCATATCGATAAACTGCTCTCTCGTCTCGATGCCGACAACGCTCTGGAAGTCGCGCACCATCATCGGGAACGGATGCGGTCCGAGAACCGAGCCGATGCAGTAGATGCAGTCCTTATACTCCTTGCTGTACGCCTCAAATGCCGCGTCAACGGCCTCCTTGAGGGTTGCAAGACCGTGTGTTACCTCAACAACATTAGCGCCGAGAATCTTCATGCGTGCAACGTTCGGAGCCTGCTTCTTGATGTCAACAGAGCCCATGTAAATATCGCACTCGAGTCCGAAGTAAGCCGCCGCAGTCGCATGCGCAACGCCGTGCTGTCCGGCGCCGGGTTCCGCAATGACTTTCTTCTTGCCCATATATTTTGCGAGAAGAGCCTCACCCATGCAGTGGGTGAGCTTATGCGCGCCGGAATGGTTAAGGTCCTCACGCTTTGCGTAAAGCTGTACTTTGCCGCCGAGCGCATCCGAAAGTCTTTCGAGATGCGAAACGGGCGTGGGTCTGCCCTGGAATTCTTTTCTGATTCTGCGAAGCTCCGCGATAAACTTTCTCGACTGGCAGATGGAATAATACGCTTCTGTGATCTCCGCCATAGCCGCCTTTAATTTGTCTTCTATGTACGCGCCGCCGTATTTTCCGAAATAGCCGTCCTTATCCGGGTAATTGTTAAAATAAGTATCAAAATCAACGTTTCCGAGTTTCATATATTTTTCCTCCAAAATATAATCAAAATTTGTCCGTCATGGGATAAAACAAAAATACCCTGACAGAAGTAAGCTCTGCCAAGGACGAATAATACGAGCAAACAGCGCGTTTGCTTTATCCGCGGTACCACCTTGATTCACAGTAAAAAACTGTGCACTTACGGGATACTAACATACCCCCGACAGCTGACGTGTGCCATACGTAACGGAATACTCGGTCGCCCTTTACTCCGCTCCCTCCGCGGTCCATTTGCCGACTTGTTTCTCGCCCGATTCCCAGCGCCACGGGCTCTCTGTGCAGTCATGATCGACGTTATCTCCGCATCAACGGTTTACAGTAATATTGTAGCACATGATTTTCGCCTTGTCAATAGATTTTTAAAATTTATCTGTACTGCCTTGAAAATTACCTGAAAATGTGATATTATGTATAATAACGATCATTAACGGAGGGACAGCATTGGCAGGAGCAGATAACAAAGACAAAAAGCCAAAGAAAGCAAAACCGGTCGGTGCAGACGGTCACCGCACACGCATGTTCGAGCGCTTTCTCGGCACTGATGACAAGGGTATAACAGCGCGTGATCTTATCGAAATTTTAATGTTCTTCTCCGTTAAAATACGCGATACACGCGACAGCGCTGTGCTCCTTATGAAGAAATACAAGAACAATATCTCCGAGCTTCTGAATGCACCGCAGGGTGAGCTTGAGGATGTTGAAGGAGTCGGCACATCGAGCGCGACATTACTTCGTGTTGCGGGCAGTATCGTTGGGCGTCTGCACAGCAGCATTGACAACAGTACGCCAAACGAGGAGGAGCTTGACATACGCGAAGTCTTCCCTATACCCAACAGCAATGTAAAATTTGAAACCACAGAAATAGCGCTGTTTGACGGTGCCATGCGCCATATCCGAACAGAAACGCTCACTAAAGGTGCACCTACATGTTCGCGAGAAGAGCTTTACTGTATCGTAAATCTCGCGATCAAATACCGAAGCCATAATGTTATGCTTGCAAGGCTGACGGGCGAGCGTGCAAGTTATCCGTCCACAAGCGACATAAACGCCTCACGGTACATTGAAGAGGTTCTGCGAATGATGGATATAACGCTTGTTGAGTATTATGTTATCAGCGACGACGAGTGTATACCGACAAAGGAACTGTATTTATAGGAGGGCGCAAATGACGAAAAAGCAGGTAAAAAATATACTTGTATATACTGCATTTACTCTCTATAGTCTATTTATGCTTTGGCTGATGTTCGGGCAAAGGCTGTTCCATATCATCAATTCTCCGCACAGCGGTTGGTTTAATAATTATTGGCGCGATTTGCTCGGAAAGTTGAACCTCGTACCGTTTCACACGATAGTCGAATTCACCACCTCTCTTGGTGAGCGTTGGAACACACACGCGTTCATTAATCTCGCCGGTAATGTCGTTATGTTCGTGCCGCTCGGATTCTTACTGCCACATGTAAGTAACCGCACACATACATTTGGGCGGTGCATACTGATTTCGCTTGTCTGCCTACTGTGCGCGGAAATCGTGCAGCTGTTTACACTTCTCGGCAGCTTTGATATTGACGATTTGATTCTGAATATGATTGGCGTTTTGGTGGGTTTTGGACTGCAAGCTTTGCTGGGCAGATGTATAAAGCGAAGCAGCCGGTGCAAACAGTGAAAATTATAGCATAAAATGTGAACTCCGATAAAATAAAATCAGCCGCACCTTTCGGTGCGGCTGTAATTTTATTTTAGTCAATGCTCTTCATCGTGGGGAACAGCAGAACGTCGCGGATAGCCGCAGAGTCGGTGAACAGCATGCACATACGGTCGATACCGTAGCCGATACCGCCTGTGGGGGGCATACCGATCTCAAGTGCGTTAAGGAAGTCCTCGTCGGTGTGGTTAGCTTCCTCGTCACCCTTTGCGAACTGCTCTTCCTGCGCCGCGAAACGCGCACGCTGGTCGATAGGATCGTTAAGCTCGGAATATGCGTTTGCCATCTCCCAGCCGTTCATGAAGAACTCAAAGCGCTCAACATAGTCGGGATCGTCGGGCTTTCTCTTGGTAAGCGGTGAGATCTCAACTGGGTGATCCATGAGGAATGTAGGCTGAATGAGGTGATGCACAACGAACTCCTCAAAGAAGAGGTTGAGAATATCGCCCTTGGTATGGCGGTCTTCATAGTGAACGCCCTTCTCGTCGGCGATCTTTCTCGCTTCCTCGAGGGTGGTGATTGCCTTGAAGTCAACGCCTGCATACTTCTTAACCGCATCAACCATAGTAATGCGCTCAAACGGCTTGCCGAGATCCATTTCAACGCCGTTGTATACGATCTTGGTTGTGCCGAGCACTTCGTTTGCAACATAGCGGAACATATTCTCGGTAAGATCCATCATACCGTGGTAATCGGTGTACGCCTGGTAAAGCTCCATGAGCGTAAACTCGGGATTGTGACGGGTGTCAAGACCCTCGTTTCTGAATACGCGTCCGATCTCGTAAACTCTCTCAAGGCCGCCTACGATAAGACGCTTTAAGTAAAGTTCAAGCGAAATTCGGAGTTTGAAGTCCTCGTCAAGCGCGTTGAAATGGGTTTCAAACGGTCTTGCCGCCGCGCCGCCCGCATTGGAAACGAGCATGGGGGTTTCAACCTCCATAAAGCCCTGTGCATCGAGGAATCTTCTGATAGTGCTGATTATCTTCGAGCGCTTTACGAATGTATCGCGCGACTCTGTATTCATTATAAGGTCAACGTAACGCTGACGGTAACGTGTATCGGTATTTGTGAGTCCGTGGAACTTCTCGGGAAGTATCTGGAGGCTCTTGGAAAGAAGTGTTACCTTGGAAGCGTGAACGGATATTTCACCGGTCTTTGTGGTGAAAGCAGTTCCGACTATACCAACGATATCACCGATGTCAAGCTTCTTGAACGCCGCATATTCAGTCTCGCCAAGGTCATCGCGTGCAACGTAGCACTGGATATTTCCCTTGAGGTCGAGAATGTTGCAGAAGGAAGCCTTACCCATAACGCGCTTTGACATCATACGTCCGGCAATGCTTACCTCTTTGCCCTCAAGCTCGCTGTAGTTGTTCTTTATATCGATTGTGTGGTGTGTTACATCATATTTTGTGTTGACAAAGGGATCGTTGCCCTCAGCCTGGAGAGCCGCGAGCTTATCGCGTCTTACCTGGCGAAGCTGATTAAGTTCTTTGTCAGTCATGGGAGCGGACTGATTTTCCGCCTGAGTGTTTCTCTCGTTCTCTGCCATTTTATTTTTCCTTTCGCGTGTATTTTTCTGAAACTGATAATTCTGTTTTCTTCGGTTATGACTTCTTGCGAATCTCAAGAATCTTGAGCTTGATTACTCCGGAAGGAGCCTCAACCTCGGCAATATCGTCAACCTTCTTACCGATAAGTGCATTACCGATAGGTGACTGGTCGGAAATATTGTTCTTCAGAGGGTCAACCTCATTCGTACCAACGATGTTGTATTCGATTTCCTCGTCAAACTCCTCATCGTATACACGTACAGTAGTACCAACGTTTGCGATACCGGAATTGAGATCCTCTTCGTTTACGAGAACCACATTCTTGAGAAGCTGTTCGAGCTCCTGAATACGGGACTCAACCTTTGCCTGCTCATTCTTTGCCTCATCGTATTCGCTGTTCTCGGAAAGGTCACCGAAGGAACGTGCGATTGCGATCTGCTCCTTAACCTCGACACGCTTGACATTCTTTAAATATTCAAGCTCCTCGGTCATTATTTTGAGTCCCTCGGGGGTAAGAACTAAAGGTTTGTTTGCCATGATAGTATATCTCCTTAAAATGTTGTGTTTCTTTATTGATATTAATGTTTTGGCACCGCACTGTGTGTCCAAACGGATTTTATTCTGTAATGTGCCGATTTATTCAGCCGAGGCGGAATTTAACACCTCAACAGCCTTCACCAGCTGTGTATCCTGTGTATCTGTAAGCTTATATATATTGACATTGGCGACTTCTTCCGACATTTCGCACGGATAGTCCGGTGTAACGCCCACGCCCTCGTAATTATCGGAATACGGCGGATAATACAGTGCCGTCGAAATACCGAATCCGGAACCGTCCGAAAGCTCGATTATGTTCTGCATCGTACCCTTGCCGTAAGTTGTGGTTCCAACAAGTGCACCGCGCTTATAGTCCTTGATTGCAGAAGCAAACAACTCTCCGGCGCTTGCTGTACTTTCGTTTATGAGTACGACACACGGAGTTTCAATCTGATTTTTATCGGAGTCGATAGTTCTCTTGGTTCCGTCCTTATACTGGATGTGGACAATCGGTCCCTTCGGAAGGAGATAGTCGAGCACCTCACAGATAGCGGTAAGATTTCCGCCCGGATTGTTACGTACATCGAAAACAAATCTTGTAACACCGCATGCGATAAGTTCATCGCACGCCGCTTTGAACTGTTCGGTGGTTCCAAGGTCAAACTCAATTATCTGAATAATTCCGATAGTCGGATCAGTCTCGTGAACGCGGTACATAACCGTTGATTCGTTTATTTTTGCACGCACGATACTGAACTCGATATTCTCGCCATCACGGTATACCGTAAAGCTAGCAGTTGTTCCCTCTTCACCGAGCATGCGATTGATACTCTCGTTGTATCCAAGCTCTGCAACAGAAACACCCTCAACGGCAACAACAAAGTCACCGGGCATAATGCCTGCCTCAAGCGCGGGAGAATCGGGCATTACGTTGACAACTTCAATAGAGTTATCAACCCAGATAACGCGAACACCTACACCAACAAATTCGGCATTGGTATCGGACATCATGTCCGCAAACTCCTCTGTACTGAGGTAATATGCGTATTTATCACCGGTTCCGGCGATATATCCTCTCATGATATAATCGGTGAGTTCTTTCTCGTCAATTTCCCCTATATAGTACTCTCTATACATAGAATCGATATCTGCGAGCTTTGTGTACACATCCATATCCTTTGTAAGCTCATCAACTGCTTTTGAATACTTACTGTTTAACGATACAAATGTGATCTGAAATGTAAGAACGGCAACAAGCAGCATAAGTACCAGTGTCATTCCTATAGAAATTTTCTTTGACATTTAGTTTACTCCGCTTAAATCATTTAAAGAATTTCATCGGATCTGTATGTTTACTGCTCTCATAAAGCGAGAAATGAAGGTGATTTCCCGTGGAGCTTCCGGTTGAGCCAACCTTTGCAATAACATCGCCGCGGCTTACCTTATCTCCTTTGGAAACAAGTATCTGCGAGCAGTGAGCGTACAATGTAGCATATCCGCCGCCGTGGTCAACCATTATGTAATTGCCGTAACTCCAGTGATATTCCGCCTTGGTAACTGTTCCGGAGTTGGAAGCGTATATATCCACACCGTACGACGCGGGAATGTCTATACCGTTATGGAATTCCCACTTACCGGTAATGGGACTTGTACGCCCGCCGTACGGAGAAGATACTCTTGTGTATTTTGTGGGGACAGGCCACATGAACTTTCCGCCGACGAACTTGGAATTTTCTTTTTCCTGAAGCTCTTTGAGATACTTTTCAAGATCAGCCTGAAGCTTCTGCTCCTCGGCATCCATCTTCTCGAGCATTGCAAGATACGTGCTCTCGTTTTTCTGAAGCTTGGTCAGATAGCTTGCAGCCTCTGTTTTCTTCTTTTCAAGTTCATCCTCGTCTGCCTTGAGCTGAGCGAGATACTCTTCCTGCACCTGCTTTTTGCTCTGATAATCTGCTCTTACCGTTTCAAGATCGGCTTTTTCATCCTTGAGCTGCTGCATGATTTTGGTATCATACTCAAGCATAGCTCCGACTCTGTCAACACGCGAAAGGAAATCGGAAAGGCTCTGTGCGCCGAACAGAAGCTCAATATATGTTATCTGACCTTCCTCATGTGTAACACGCAAACGCTCCTTAAACAGAGCGTACTTATCGGCATATGCCGCCTCTCTTTCGAGGATTTCTCCGTCCTTCTGTGCGATATTGTTTGAAAGCTCTTCAATAAGCTGATTTGTAAGCGCGATCTTCTGAATAAGAATATTCATCTCGCTATCAAGTTTTTTCTTATTAGCAATCGCCGCGTCAATATCGTCCTTTGTACCCGTGATCTGAGTTTGCAGATTCTCCATCTGTTCGTTCAGAGCGGCAATCTGCGCCTCAAGCTTTTGTGAGTTTGCATCCGAAAGTTTTGCCGATACAGGCTGCGATGTGGCCGGTATCATGAGTACAGCCAACACTAAACACAGCACCAATGCAGATGCACGTACAGTCTTTTTTCTCACAGAGTCAAAAGTGGTCTTTTTACTGCTATTCACTAAGTGACCTCCTTTTAAGACTTTATATTATGCTTTCAGATGTTTTCTTGTGGAAATGGTACTTCCGATTATACCAGTCATGACGCCTATACCAAGGAATGCACATGCAAGCATCGGCCAAATTTCCACAAAATCAAGTATTGTAAGGAAATTAAAGCTCACACCGATCATAGATACGACATATCCGTACATATACCACTCCAAGAAGAATGCCAATACAGCCGATATAAGACCTATGACAATACCTTCCATAACGAACGGAAGCATTACAAACCACTGTGTAGCACCGATATAGCGCATAATGGCAATTTCAGCCCTTCTTGCATGCACTGCAAGCTTTATGGTATTTATAATGACAAACACCGACACTACAAGCAGTATAGCCATAAACCATACAAGTACCAGTGAAATACCGCTCTTGATATCTTCAATCTTGGTTGCAAGGTCAAGGCGGTTATTTACCTTTACAACACCCTCATCGCTCATATTTCTAAGCTGATAATCAAGTGTTGATACCATCGAATTATCCTTATAACGAATCACAAACGAGTCCCTCAAAGGGTTATCTCCCTCAACCAGCTCGTAAAGTCCGGAATACTGCGCATATTTTTCCTTTTCCTCTTCAAGCGCTTCTTCCTTTGTAATCAGCCTAACATCCGAAACATTTTCAAAGCTGCGGATTTTTTCACCGATTGCCTCAACCTCCTCGTCGGTTTTTGTTTCGTCTATGAAAACGACAATCTCATTTAAAAGTGCGAGATTTTCAAGGTTTTCGTTGATATTCAGGATAAGAAGCGAGAAGCTTCCGACAACAACAAGGCAGCTCATAAGTACAGTTATGGACGCCGCGGTCATAATACCGTTTCTCCACAGTCCCTTGAAACACTGCCCGAGGAAGTATGTAAATTTATATCTTCTCATACATTCATACCTCCGACACCGTCGCTGACAACTTTACCGCCTTCGATTGTTATAACTCGCTGCTGGAAATAGTCAACGAGGCTCTTTTCATGTGTAACAACAATAACAGTTTTGCCGCGCTTATGAATTTTAAGCAGCAGATTCATAATTTCAAGACTCATCTTCGGGTCAATATTACCCGTAGGCTCGTCCGCAATTATTATCTGGGGATTGTTTGCCAGCGCACGTGCAAGCGCAACGCGCTGCTGCTCACCGCCCGAAAGCTGATTCGGATAGCAGTTATGCTTTTCCGTAAGATTTACGATATTGAGTATTGCGGGCACGCGTTTCTTTATTATACGGTTGGATTCACCGACAACCTGCATAGCAAATGCCACGTTCTCGAATACGGTTTTATTGGGGAACAGACGGAAATCCTGGAAAACCACTCCGAGTTCTCTTCTATAGTGCGGAACCTTGAAGTTGGAAATTTTAGTAAGGTCGTATACGACCGGCTGCTTTCTCTTTCCGTCATCCTTTGTGCAGCGCACAATAAGATTTCCTCCGGATGCTTTTTCTTCGCGAAGAAGCAGTTTTGTAAGCGTGGTTTTACCGGCACCGGATTCTCCGACGATAAAAACGAACTCGCCGTCGTTAATACGAAGATTCACCCCGTCAAGCGCAACGGTACCGTTTGGATATATTTTTTTTACATCTCTGAATTCTATCATTATGGTAAAATACTCCGTTATCGTTTATTTATACAAGTGAGAGCAGTTGACCCTCACGCCTCTTGTGTGATTTATACGAAAAAAATCGTGTTTTTGGGCATTTAACACACGTACCGCCCGCAGGTTGCGTATACACGCGGCCGGCGGACGGACGAAAAAAGTTTTGATTTAGAATTTAACAGGCTTTGATGTCAGGTACTTTTTAACCATCAGTGCAACCTTAAATGTGATCGCGTGCTCAAACTCACGAAGGTCAAGTCCGGTGAGCTTTCTGATTTTCTCAAGACGGTAAACAAGAGTGTTTCTGTGAACAAACAGCTTTCTCGAAGTTTCCGAAACGTTAAGATTGTTCTCGAAGAAGCACTGGATAGTCATGAGAGTTTCGCGGTCAAGCGACTCAAGAGAGCCCTTCTTGAACACTTCCTGAAGGAACATTTCGCAAAGAGTTGTGGGAAGCTGATAGATAAGTCTGCCGATACCGAGGTTTTCATAGCTTATTATATTCTTTTCGGTGTCGAATACCTTACCAACCTCGATTGCAACCTGAGCTTCCTTGAAGGAGCGTGCAAGGTCCTTAATGTTGTCAACCGGAGTACCGATACCGATTGTAACCTTTGCGTAGAACTCGCTGGAAAGAGTGTCGGAAATATTCTTCGCAGTCTTTTCGATCTCACGTGTATCGTGACCGTTCTTTATTTCCTTAACAAGCACTATATCGTGCTCGCTTACGCTGATAACATAATCCTTGTTCTTGTCCGGGAACATGTTCTGCACCATATCAAACGGTACAACATCGCTCTTGCCGTAGAACTTTATGAGAAGAACCACACGCATCACATCGGAATTGAAGTGAAGCTCCTTGCTCTTCAAATAAATGTCGCTGGGAAGAATGTTGTCAAGAATTATATTCTTTATAAAGGAGCCCTTGTCAAGCTTTTCGTCATAAAGATTCTTTATGTTGGAAAGGGAGATGGAGAGTATCATGGAAAGCTTTTCAGCCATCTTGTCTTCGCCCTCTACGAATACGATATATTCGCTCTTGGCGCCCTGTCCTATCTGTCTGTATGTATAACCGCCGGTGGATATTGCCTCGGAAGTATACGAAAGTTCATCCCGTACCCCCTGGGCGGTTTCTCCGATCTTTACAAGCTCACTGCAAGAGATAATTACGCCATTTTCGTCTATAACACCGATTACCCGATCCACAGCATCCTTCATTTGATGAATAATACCTTGGAAAAATCTGTTTGACATATGGGCGACTCCTTTCAACGTTCACAAATTAAAGTTTATGTTGCTGTATGTATTTGGAATAAAATCGCGAGATTAAGATTACATCATTTTGAATATGCCGACAATAGTGGCAAGGAAATAAATCGCAAGCATTGCATACATAATAAGCTGTGCCGCAGCCGGATAAACGATTGCAACAGCAGCAGCCGCAAGTGCAACAAGTGCGGTAACAATCAAAGCCACAGCGATAAGCTTACCGGATATCTTCACGCCAATCACGCTGATGCCGTCTTTCTTTGCGAGCACAAGCACCGCTGTGACAATAGCGAGCACGGGAATAGCAAAGGAAAGCACAAACGCTGCAGTAACGATAATCGACGCGATCGGATAATGCACCTCACAGCACGCCACAGAAAAAGCAATATATGATGCTGCTGTAAGAACGGAATAAGCAAAGAAACCGGCACCGTTTATATTATACGCCATGTAAACAACCATAAGAGCAATAAGTGCGGCGATAACAAGCTCGGCTTTCATGAAAAGATAATATCCACACGACACAAAGAAAAGTGAAGCGGCATTTCCGAAAATTCCGGCACTTGTTATTATGCGCTCGGATTCATCCGCACCTTTTGCGTGTCTGACACAGAAAAGCACTGCGGAAAGTCCGAAAAGCACGCCGGATATCACAAGGAATATCGGCATGATCTTCCAAAGAACGAAGATTTCATTTTTCTTTGCGGCAAGAGTAAGGAACAGAGCTACAGCCGCCAGTGCGAATTGTGTCATCAAGCGGTAAAGCTTGATATCCGCCTGCTTTTCAGCCGCAAGTTTTGCAGCCTTTCTTTCTTTAATATTATTTTTCACCATAAAGCCCTCTCAGTTACAATTCAAAATTATATGTAAGACACGCAAGCGCGAAGCTCGGTGCCGTTTCACAGCGCAGTATTCGTTTGCCGAGGCCGCAGATTTCAAATCCCATATTTTTTGCAGCCTCAACCTCCGCAATGGAAAAACCGCCCTCGGAGCCAATCACGACCGAGATGCTCTCCGGCACACTGCCCTTGGAATATTTTCGCTCAAGAAGCTCACGAAGCGACTCTGTACCGTCGCCTTCATAAAAGAAGAGCTTAAGCTCGCATTTCGCGGCATCCTCAAGCATTGCGCGATATTTCATGGGAAGAGCGACATCCGGAATGCATCCGCGTCCGCACTGCTTCGCCGCTTCGAGCGCGATACGTCTTCGGCGCTCAAGCTTCTTTTCCTCGCGCTTTGCATCCGTATCAGCCTTGACAACACATCTCTCCGACTCAAACGGAACTATGAGATGCGCACCCGTTTCCACCGCTTTCTGAATGATAGTATCAAGCTTGTCCGATTTTGGAAGCGCCTGATAAAGCTTCACCGTATACGGCGGCTCGATGTCTGTTTTACGGGATGAAATAACCTTCGCCGTGACCGTGTCGCCCGAAAAAGCGACCAGCTCACAGTCGTATTCATTTTTTTGCATATCACAGACTGTGATATGTTCCCCCACTCTCATACGGAGTGAACGCGAAATATGAGCGGCATCGTCACCCATAACGGTGACAATTCCGTTGGCAATATTGGAAGCCTGCAGAAAAAATCGCGGCATTTTGACCTCACTGTTGTCGGTTTTATCGAATTTAGCACAACTTTTTATCACACGATTGCCCGACTATGCTATATATTATACTACACTTTCGTCATTTTGTCAAATATTTTGACGAATTTTTTTACACTTTTTTTATTCAGAACGTAAAAAACTGCATTTTTTTACCAATTTCAGTCTTTTTTGTAAACCATTGCCACCCAATCGCTCTCCATAGCCTCGGTGACAAGTGTAAAGCCGTTAGCACGCATAGCCTCACGTACACCCTCGGCATAGCGCTCGATGATTCCCGAGGTTATAAGATATGCCCCGGGCTTAAGGTACGCGCCGATATCGGGCGCCATTCTGATAATGATGTCGGCAACTATGTTTGCTACTGCGAAATCGTACAGACCGCCGGCAGTGTCAACCGATGCGAGAAGGTCTGACACTCCGCAGGTAATGTTCGCGCAGTCGTTATCCTTGCAGTTTTCCTGTGCAACGCGAACGGCAACGGGATCGATGTCATATGCGAAGCATTCCTTCGCTCCGAGCTTTGACGCACAGATTGCAAGTATACCGCTTCCGGTTCCCACGTCAAGCACACGCTCTCCGGGTACAAGATACTTCTCAATAAGTCCGCAGACAAGGCGAGTGGTTTCGTGAGTGCCCGTACCGAAAGCCATACCGGGGTCCATTCTCACTATAATGTCGCTTTCCTTAGCGTCATACTCTTCCCACGCCGGAACGATAACAAGACGCTCACCGACACGAATAGGATGATAATACTTCTTCCAAGCGCTCGACCACTCCTGCTCGTCCACACCGATGAGCTCCATTTTAGCCTCGATTTTCTCCGCCGCGAAACGGTCACGTAAAAACGCCATATAATCGTTATAATTCTTATTGTCCGGAATATAAATAGAAACCGCGCCGTGTGACTTATCGGCGTTCAGAATATTCTCGTCAATAAGGTCACCGTACACGGTCATAAGTCCCTCTTCAATATCGCTGTAATCCTCAATCATAATACCGTTATCAAGCATGCTCATAATAGCCGCCGTGCGCTCTATATCGCTTGTTGCAACCGTAACTCTGAGTTGTGTCCAGTTCATATTTATCCTCCTGAATACTTAATGCGTTCCCCACGGCTACGTGGGGAACGCACCCATTTTTATTTACCGAATATTTTTTTGATAAATCCGCTCTTTTTGGTGTTGTTCTTTTCACCAAGGCTCTCGGCAAACTTGCGAAGCAGATCCTTCTGATCTTGCGAAAGTCCGCGAGGCGTTTCAATAGACACCGCGAATATAAGATCTCCGCGGCTCTTGCTGTTTACATAAGGTATACCGCGTCCGCGAAGAGTGAACGCCGTTCCGTGCTGTGTGCCCTCGGGAATTGTGTATGTTTCCTTGCCCTCAAGAGTCGGGATTTCGATCTGCGCTCCGAGTGCCGCTTCCGAGAAGGTTATCGGTACCTCACAGTATATGTTGTAGCCGTCGCGCTCGAAAATAGGATGCGGACGGACGGATACGCTGATTATAAGATCGCCGGCACTTCCGCCGTTTCTGCCGCAGTCACCCTGCGAGCGTATCGCAACCTTCTGACCGTCGTCAATTCCGGCAGGAATTGTGATCTCGAGCTTCTTGGTGTTCTTAACATATCCCTTGCCCTTACAGTAGGTGCAAGGATCCTTTATCTTCTTACCCGTTCCGCCGCAGTCATCACATGCACGTGTTGTCTGCATAACACCGAGCATGGTTCTCTGCTGTACGCGGACAGTACCCGTACCGTGACAGGTCTGACAGGTGTCAACAGCAGTTCCCTTCTTCGCACCTGAACCTTCACACTCCGGACACTGTTCAACTCTTCCGTAGCTTACATCCTTTTTGCAGCCGAATGCGGCTTCCTCAAAGGAAATGGTTACGCGCTGAAGAATATCGTTTCCTCGAACCGGTCCGTTGCGGCGCGACTGACCCGAGCCTCCCATACCGCCGCCAAAGAAGCTGCCGAAGATGTCACCGAATATGTCGGAAGCATCAAATCCTCCGCCAAAGCCGCCGAATCCTCCGTCAAATCCGCCCTGACCGTCAACGCCTGCGTGACCGAACTGGTCATAGCGCGACTTCTTTTCGGCATCGGAGAGGACAGCATATGCCTCGTTAACCTCTTTGAACTTTTTCTCGGCTTCAGCATCTCCCGGATTCATATCCGGATGATACTTTTTAGCAAGCTGACGGTAAGCCTTTTTAATTGCCGACTCATCAGCGGATTTATCGAGGCCGAGCACCTCGTAATAATCTCTTTTATCAGCCATGTGTATCTCCTCAATTTTTGAAAAATTGATAATTTTCGTGATAATACGGGAAAAATGCCGTTAACCTATATATTATACTATATCTGTCTTCGGAAATAAACAACAATTTGTAAATTTCAATATCACTCCAAAAATAGCCGGCATCGCCGGGGGTTTTTGTATGATTACGGCATCGCCGTTTGATTACTGATTTGTCTTATCCTCAAAGTCAGCGTTGTAGAATGTGTCACCGTCCTGGTTTCCGGGGTTGCCGCCCATGTTACCCATATCGGGACCTGCGCCCTGTGCGCCCTGCTGTGCGTAAAGCTTTTCAGCGATCGGATAGAAGGACTTCTGAAGCGCTTCGGTGTCAGCCTTGATAGCATCGGTGTCGCCGGTCTTTACGGTTTCCTTGTGCTTTTCAATTGCCGCATTTACAGGAGCCTTTTCATCCTCGGTAACCTTGTCGCCAAGCTCGCCGAGTGTCTTCTCTGTCTGGAAGATCATGCTTTCTGCGGTGTTCTTAACCTCAACAGCTTCCTTAAGCTTTCTGTCTTCTTCAGCAAATTTCTCTGCTTCCTTAACAGCTTTGTCGATGTCTTCCTGGGACATGTTGGTGGAAGATGTGATAGTGATGTGCTGTTCCTTGCCGGTACCCTTATCCTTTGCGGTTACATTAACGATACCGTTAGCGTCGATATCGAAGGTAACTTCGATCTGCGGAATTCCGCGGGGAGCGGGAGCAATACCGTCGAGCGAGAAACGTCCGAGAGTTGTGTTGCCGGCAGCCATGTCGCGCTCGCCCTGAAGAACGTGAATCTCAACCGAGGTCTGATTGTCAGCCGCGGTGGAATATACCTGGCTCTTTTTTGTGGGAATAGTAGTATTTCTGGAGATAATCCTGTTGAATACGCCTCCAAGAGTTTCGATACCGAGAGAAAGGGGTGTAACGTCGAGAAGAAGAAGGTCCTTAAAATCTCCGCCAAGTACGCCGCCCTGAATAGCCGCGCCGATAGCTACGCACTCATCGGGGTTGATACCCTTGAAAGGCTCCTTGCCGATAAAGTTCTTGACTGCATCCTGAACTGCGGGAATTCTTGTGGAACCGCCGACGAGGAGAACCTTGTCGATCTGACCAACGGTGAGTTTGGAATCGGCAAGCGCTTTCTTTGTGGGGATCATGGTACGTTCAACGAGGTCTGCGGTGAGCTCGTTAAATTTAGCGCGGGAGAGAGTTCCGTCGAAGTGCTTGGGACCTGTTGCATCTGCAGTAATAAAGGGAAGATTGATATTACTTGATGCCATACCGGAAAGCTCTATTTTTGCCTTTTCAGCTGCTTCCTTGAGGCGCTGGAGTGCCATTTTGTCCTGACGAAGATCAATGCCGTTTTCACGTTTGAACTCCTCTGCGATCCAGTCGATAATACGAGCATCGAAGTCGTCGCCGCCGAGCTTGTTGTCGCCGTGTGTTGCGAGAACTTCAACAACGTCGTCTGAAATGTCGAGAATGGATACGTCAAATGTACCGCCGCCAAGGTCAAACACCATTACCTTCTGATCGCTGCCGTCCTTGTCAACACCATATGCGAGAGCTGCCGCGGTAGGCTCGTTGATAATTCTCTTAACATCAAGACCTGCGATCTTACCTGCATCCTTTGTTGCCTGACGCTGTGCGTCGGTGAAGTATGCGGGAACGGTGATAACAGCCTCGGTAACGGTTGTTCCAAGATATGCCTCTGCATCAGCCTTGAGCTTCTGAAGGATCATAGCGGAAATTTCCTGAGGGGTAAACTTCTTGTCGTCAATAGTAACCTTATAGTCGGAACCCATGTGACGCTTGATAGAAGCAACTGTACGGTCGG
>JAZTXD010000064.1:0-18778 GCA_045636265.1 Candidatus Flemingiibacterium sp. | reverse complement strand
GCAACGAGGTTCTGCAGAGCGGCATCGAGCTTATCGGTGCCGGCGGTATGAAGGGCGACCTTCTTGCTATCACAACAGCGCTCGAAGCTCTCAAAACGCGTGGCCTTTCATTCAAGCTTGAGATAGGTCATGTTGGATACTTTAACCCGCTTATCTCAAAAATGGAGCTGTCCGACGAGGAAGCGATGAGTGTTCGCAGTTTTGTTGAAGCGAAGAATTTCGTTTCGCTCAACATGTTCGACAAGAATCTGCAGAACGACGTTATCCGCAAGCTTCCGCTGCTTTACGGTAATGACGAGGTGTTTGATGAGGCAAGAGAGCTTGCAGGCGATAATAAAGAGGCGCTTGAAGCTCTTGAATATGTGAAGAGCTTATATGACACGCTGAAAGCCGCAGGTTATAGCGACTATATCATGGTCGACATGAGTATGGTACACAAGTTTGACTACTACACCGGAGCGGTTATGCGCGGATATATCGACAGAGCAGGCGAGCCTGTACTCAAGGGCGGACGTTATGACAAACTGCTCCAAAAGTTTGACTATGACGTTCCCGCAACCGGATTTGCTATAAACGTTTGCGCCGTTGCCGATGCGCTTATAAAGTCGGGCAAGCTTCCCTCTGAAAAGAAGTCGGATGCTGTTGTGTTCTTTGAAACGGACATGATCTGCAAGGCAATTGAGGTTAAGAAAGAATACGCCGCACGCGGTCTTGTTTGCGAGATGTCGGTGTTTGACACTCTCAAGGAAACCGAAAATTATGCAAAGGCTATGGGCATAAAAGAAGTTATTAATCTTACAAAAGGGGGAGCGGCAAAATGATAAGAATAGCTCTCACAAAGGGAAGAATAGAAAAAAAAGCGGTCGAGATACTCGGCAAAGCCGGATATGACTGCTCCGAGCTTCTTGAAAAGGGCAGAAAGCTTGTGTTCAAACTCGGAAGTGACGATATTGAGGTGGTTCTCGCAAAAGCGGCAGACGTTATCACATATATAGAACACGGTGTGTGCGACGTCGGAATCGTTGGCGAGGATACGATCATGGAGCACGGAAAGTGGTTCCATGAGCTGCTCGACCTTAACTTCGGTAAGTGTAAATTCGCGCTCGCCGGAATAAAAGGCAAGAATTTTTATGAGGGATATACCCATAAAATAATCGCTTCCAAGTATCCGAACGTAACAAAGAACTATTTCAACAACAAGGGAATTGACGTTGAGATCGTAAAGATCGAAGGCTCCGTTGAGCTGGCACCTATACTCAATCTTTCCGATGCTATTGTGGATATCGTTGAAACCGGCTCCACGCTTCGCGAAAACGGTCTTGAGGTTTACGAGGATGTTGCATACATCTCTACACGCCTTATTGTAAACACAGCGGCGATAAAGCTCAAGAAGCAGGAAATCGACGAGTTTGTTGACAGAATTTCAGCTCAGATTGAAAAGGATTGAAAACAATGAAAATCTACACAAAAGATCAAACAGATGAGCTTCTGTCGGCACTTGCTGACAGAGCGGAGAATATATCTCCCGATATAATGAACACAGTTGCCGATGTTATCGCAAACGTTCGAAAAAACGGCGACGCGGCACTTCGTGAATACACCGAAAAATTTGATAAAGTCAAGCTTGACAGCCTGTATCTGTCGGATGCGGAGAAAGCCAAGCTTATTGCAAAGGTTCCCGAAGAATTAAAGGCGGCAATTGACGAGGCGGCGAAGAATATATTCGCTTTCCATGAAAAGCAGAAGCAAAACTCATGGATGACAAACGACAACGGTAAGATCATGGGACAGCTTGTACGCCCCCTTGAAAAGGTCGGTCTTTACGTCCCCGGCGGCACTGCGGCATATCCGTCCTCGGTGCTTATGAACGCTATTCCCGCGAAGGTTGCCGGAGTTGAGAAGATAGTTATCGTAACACCGCCGAAGAATGAGGGTATAAATCCCGCTGTAGTTTACGCCGCAAAGGTTGCTGGCGTTGACGACATAATAATGGTTGGCGGAGCGCAGGCGGTTGCCGCGCTCGCATACGGAACCCAGTCTGTTCCGAGAGTTGATAAGATAGTCGGACCGGGAAATATCTTCGTTGCTATGGCGAAGAAGCTTGTTTTCGGCGCGGTTGATATTGATATGATCGCAGGACCGAGCGAGGTTCTCGTAATCGCCGACGAGCGCGCAAATCCCGACTATGTTGCGGCTGATCTTATGAGTCAGGCAGAGCATGATCCCATGGCGGCGTCTATACTTATAACAACGTCCGAGGGGCTGGCGGCAGAGGTAAACGCGCAGATCGATATACAGAAAGCCGAGCTTTCGCGCTGTGACATCATTGACCGCTCGCTTGATGCTTACGGCTCGATTATAATCGTGGACACTCTCGACGAAGCGGTTGCACTCTCAAACAAGATTGCGCCCGAGCATCTTGAGCTTTCCGTGGCAAATCCGTTTGAGCTTTTATCGCTTGTTAAAAACGCAGGCTCGATCTTCCTCGGTGACAACGCTCCCGAGCCGCTCGGTGACTATTTCGCAGGACCGAACCACGTGCTTCCCACAAACGGTACAGCAAGATTCTCCTCGGCGCTCGGTGTTGACAGCTTTATTAAAAAGTCAAGCTATCTCTACTATAACGAAGCCGCTCTTAAGGCTGTCGGTGAGAAGATCGTTACATTCGCAAATGCGGAGGGACTCTCGGCTCACGCGAATTCAATACTTAGAAGATTGAAGTGAAAATTATGATAGATAATCTTATCCCACAGAAAGTACAAAATATTGAGGAATATCGCCCGAATCTCATAGCGTGCAAGGTGCGCCTTGATGCGAATGAAAGCCCGTTCTTACCGTCAAAAGCGGTGCTTGACGAGCTTGCAAATGCCCTTTATTCTCTCGATTTCAACCGATATCCAGACCCGTATGCCACAGAGCTTATAAAGTCTTTTGCGGAGATTTATAATGTGAATCCCGACAACGTTGTTGCCGGTAACGGTTCGGACGAGCTTATAAGCCTTATAGCAAGCGGACTTACCGACACAGGTGACGGTGTTACGGTGCTGCTCCCCGACTTCTCAATGTATGAGTTTTATTCAACTCTTGCAGGTGCGAGAAGTGTTCGCTATATTAAGAATGAGAACTTCGATGTTGATTTTACAGCACTTTTGGCAAAGGCAAAAGAGAATTCGCCAAAGCTCGTAATATTCTCAAACCCCTGCAATCCCACCGGCTGGGTTTGCAAGAAAGCGGATGTTGAGGCTTTTATCGCGGCGTCTGACTCGATAGTGGTCGTTGACGAGGCTTATATGGAGTTTTCGGCAGAGGATGAGAGTGTTATTCCGCTTATAGATAAGTATGACAATCTCATTGTTCTCAAAACTATGTCAAAGGCATTCGGTGCGGCGGCACTTCGTCTTGGCTTTGCTATCACATCGTGCCAGCTTGCAACTGCGCTGCGTAAGATAAAGAGTCCGTACAATGTGAACACGGTATCGCAGGTTTTCGGAAACATAATCCTTTCGCATTACGGCGAGATACGTGAAAACGTAAAGCTCATGCGCGAAAACCTTGTGTTTATGAAGAGTGAGCTTGAAAAGATAAGCTCCGATAAAATCGTGAAAATCTGCCCGACTGCCGCAAATTTTGTTTACATTGAAATGTCCTCGCCGGATGTGGCACGTGAGATTTGGAATAAGCTTATGGCGCGCGGAGTTGCGATTCGCTGTATGTCCGACGGACACTTGCGTATCTGTGCAGGCACAAAAGAAGAAACAGAAACATTCCTTCGAGAATTTAAGGAGGTACTGAAATGAGCGCATACAAGGCGTCACTTACCAGAAATACTCTTGAAACAAAAATAACCATGTCCGTTGACTTTTTGGCTGACGGAGGATTTGGTCTTCGCGGCACGAGCGGCGTGGGATTTTTCGACCATATGTTAAATTCCTTTGCCGTACATTCGCGCGCGGTGATCGAGCTTTCCATGAGCGGTGATCTTAATGTTGACTGTCACCACACAATTGAGGATGTGGGCATAGTGCTCGGTAAGATTTTGGCGGAAATTATAAAAGAGCGCGGCGCTATCATGCGCTACGGTACCTCATTCATCCCAATGGACGAGGCGCTTGCCAGTGCGGTTATCGATGTTTCCGGCAGACCTTACATAGTTTGCGGATATACGCCGAACGCTCCGATGATCGGGGACTATGACACGCAGATGACAGCTGAATTTTTCCGTGCCGTTGCCTTTAATATGGGCGCGACACTCCACATTTCCGTTTTGTACGGCGAAAACGATCACCACTGCGTTGAGGCTATGTTCAAGGCATTCGCGCATGCACTTGCGGATGCCATGGTTATCCGCGGCGGCGAGGTGCTTTCAGCAAAGGGAACACTGTAATTATGAAAAAAATAGGAATTATCGACTATGGAATGGGAAATCTCCATTCCGTTAAAAATGCGCTTGATTTCATCGGCGCAAACTCGTTTGTCAGCGATGATATAAATGAGCTTTCAAATGCTGACGGACTTATTCTTCCCGGTGTTGGAGCTTTTCCGGATGCCATGGAGCGTCTTGTGAACTTGGGACTTGATAAATTTATCAAGGAGTTTGTTAAAACAAAGCCGCTCATCGGCATATGCCTTGGTATGCAGCTTCTTTTCGATAAGAGCTTTGAGTTTCGCGAGTGCGAGGGACTTTCACTTATCGGCGGAGAGGTTGTTAAGATCGAGGAAGAGGGACTTAAGGTGCCTCACATGGGTTGGAACGAGCTGAAGATTATTAACCCATGTGCCATAATCGACACGCTTTCCGACGGTGATCAGGTGTATTTTGTACACTCCTACCGCGCTAACGTTAAGAACCGTGCCAACCTCGTTGCCGTTACCGACTACGGAAGCGATACAACGGCGATTGTAGCAAGCGGTAACGTGTACGGCTGTCAGTTCCATCCCGAAAAGAGCGAAACTGTCGGACTCAATATTTTAAGAAGCTTTTGGAGTATTGTGTAATGATAATTTTACCTGCGATTGATATTCTCGGCGGAAAATGTGTCCGCCTCACAAAGGGTGACTACGGTACGGCGACAAAGGTTGCCGCAGATCCTATAGAAACCGCGCTTTCTTTTGAGAGAGCGGGGGCAGAGTTTATCCACATGGTTGATCTCGACGGTGCAAAAGAGGGAAGCCGTGTCAACTCCGATATATATACCGAGATCGCGAAAAAAGTAAATGTACCGATTGAGGTTGGCGGCGGCATACGCGATATGGACACCATTGATTACTACATTAACAAGGGAATCGAGCGTGTTATAATCGGTTCTGCGGCGCTTAAGAATCCGTCGCTTGTCAAGGCGGCGGTCGAAAAGTACGGAGAGCGCATTGCCGTTGGGATAGATGCGCTTGACGGAATGGTCAAAACAGCAGGCTGGCTCGAGGAGTCGGATGTGAACTATATTGACCTTGCTCGTGAAATGGAGAAGATGGGCGTTAAATACGTAATCTTCACCGATATTTCGAGGGACGGTACGCTTGAAGGTCCGAATCTCGCACAGCTCGGTGCGCTTGCCGATGCCGTAAACATGAACATCATTGCAAGCGGCGGTATTCGTGACATTGACAATATACGTGACCTTGCGAAGATGAACCTTTACGGTGCAATCTGCGGAAAATCGATTTACTCAGGTTCGCTCGATCTTACCGAAGCGATTGAGCTTAGCAAAGAAGAGGGTGTGTAAATGCTGTCTAAAAGAATAATCCCGTGTCTTGATGTAAAGGACGGACGCGTTGTCAAGGGCGTAAACTTTGTGGGACTTCGCGATGCCGGAGATCCCGTTGAGAGCGCTAAATATTACAATTCTCAGGGCGCTGATGAGCTGACTTTCCTCGATATCACAGCTTCGAGTGACTGCAGAAAGACTATTGTTGATGTAGTTGAACGTACCGCAAGGGAGGTATTTATGCCTCTTACAGTCGGCGGCGGTATACGAACTGTTGAGGATTTCCGTGAGATACTCCTCGCCGGCGCGGATAAAGTGGCGGTAAACTCATCGGCTGTGTTAAATCCCCGAATAATTGCCGATGCCGCGGATAAATTCGGCAGTCAGTGCGTTGTTCTCGCGATTGATGCAAAGCGCTGCGAGGACGGACATTTCACCGTATATATAAACGGCGGTCGAAAGGATATGGGAATTGATGCAATCGAGTGGGCAATCGAAGCAGAACGCCTTGGAGCGGGTGAGATACTTCTCACATCAATGGACACCGACGGCACTAAAAACGGCTTTGACATCGAGCTTACAAAGGCTGTTGCCGAGCGAGTGAAGATTCCCGTAATAGCGTCGGGCGGCGGCGGAAAGCTTGAGCATTTTTCGGATGTATTCGAGCAGACCGGATGCGATGCGGCGCTGGCGGCAAGCCTTTTCCATTTCAGAGAGCTTACGGTCCGCGAGGTCAAGGAGCATCTTAAAGAAAAGAACATACCTGTGAGGTTGACATGATAGATAAAAACGTAGATTTGGACGTGTTTTTTAAAAAGGGCGAGCTTATCCCGGCGATAGTTCAAGACTGGGAGAACGGGGAAGTTCTAATGCTCGCTTACATGAACAAGAAATCGCTGGAGCTTACGCTTGAAACGGGACTGACATGGTTCTGGAGCCGCTCCCGCAGTGAGCTTTGGAACAAGGGCGCGACCTCGGGACACGTGCAAAAGGTGATGTCGCTTTCATACGACTGCGACGAGGATACGCTGCTTGTGAAGGTAATACAGACGGGTGCCGCGTGCCATACGGGAAACCGCACCTGCTTCTACAGAGAACTGATGAAAGCATGAAAAAATAAATTTTTCATGCTACAAATTTTTGCCTTTGTCGGCTTGCGCCAACAATTTGCTTCGCAAACCGTCAAAAATATTGAGAAAAAGGAAGCCTTTGCTTAGCAAAGGCATGGTGATCTAAAAATGAACGATAACGTACTTAACGAGCTTTACGCAGTAGTGGCTGACCGCAAGGTGAATCCCGAGGAAGGCTCTTACACCTGCTATCTTTTTGAAAAGGGACTTGACAAAATACTCAAGAAAGTCGGCGAAGAGTGTGCCGAAACCATTATCGCGGCAAAGAACGGCGATAACGAAGAATTAAAGAACGAAATATCCGACCTTCTTTATCACATCATGGTTATGATGAACGAACGCGGACTCGCGCTCGAGGACGTCCTCGGTGAGCTTGACGCAAGATCGAAGAAGATTGGCAACCTCAAGGTTATGAAGCAGGTTGACAGAAACACCTGATGAAAAAAGGCAGCCGTAAAGGACCGTACCCGTAAGGACAGTTTTGTGTGCACGCTACCTACCGACAGGAAAGAAACACAAATTGTCTATTGTTCCTAAACAAAAAATGAAAACATAGAAACCGCAGATTGATTTTCTGCGGTTTTTGTGATATAATAGGAGTGGGGACTTAGCTCTATGGGTAAGGAGAAGTCAGTGTGATAAATTCGTATGATAAACAAGAATTTATGGGTGAATGTATTATGAGATATTTTGTTAACGAAGAAGAAAGAAAAGCATCTGGCGGTACATGCTATTTTGAGTTTCAAAAAGGAAACCACAGAAACAAATATTGGCTTAAAGATTCCATTTGTATTCATGCTGACTTATTTGATGAGCTTTTGCTTTTTCGACTTTTTGCTGATTCTCTTGGTTATTTTGATTATTATGGTCCGACTAACGTAATCGAAAAAGAGCAGTGGTACAAAATCATTGAAAAATCTAAAGAAAACGAGCAATGGAAACTTGTTGTTGAAGAACTGAGACCGTGGGTAGAAGAATGTTTTAACAAGAATAAGTGCTTTACAATTTGCGGCATATAATTGCCTGACAATTTCCATTTTGTCGAGAAATATCGAAACGTAAAACGGCAAAAGCCTCCCTTGTGTAAAGGGAGGTGGCACGCAAAGCGTGACGGAGGGATTGTAATTGTAAAAGTTAGATTTTTTCAAAAAAACAATCCCTCAGCCGCCTACGGCGTCAGCTCCCTTTACACAAGGGAGCCTTTTTTACGTTCATCTATGCCTTGTCAATTTTCCTGACAAGCACTGCATTTGTGTCCACAAATGCTAAATACGGCATACCTCTTTCCAGATATACCGTATTTTTGAAAACTGTCCTTTAGAGCGACACTCTAAGGCTGCCTTTTTGTTTATATATTATTTAAAATCAACATTGTATGTAAGCGTGCCCTTGGCTTCTCGCTTGCCGGCGAGCACCTCAATACCGGCGTCAATACTGTTCGCTGCCATGGGACCAATCAAAATTCTGCTAACATGCGCTATCTCCTCAAGAACGTACGAGTTTCCGAAATGCATAACGGTTGAAATACGGTTTGTTACCTGCATAGCTTCTATGAGGGACTGGATTCGCTGCGTAATGGCATCGCTGCCTGCATACGCCGGCGCTTCCGCGAAGGTTAAGAATATCACGTCATCATATTCAAGCGATTTGTGAAGAATTGCCTGGTTTTCGGCAGGCGTGGGGAACTGTCTGATTGCGCGGACTGTGGAATTCGGGAAAAGCGATTCTATCTTTTTCTGAATTCTCGCCGGGAAGTGCCAGCCATTAGTAAAGGTGTCAACGGAGATCTTTCCGTCTGCGGATACATCTGTTTCGTTTCTGACAAGAAGCGCGAAGAAATGCTTGCCATTCGGATCAATCGCAATCTCAACGCCCTCATCGGTGCGCGCGTATATAGAATCGGTGTTGATTCTGTTGAAGGTTTCAATATCCTCTTCGGTGATCTCGGTGAACTTCGGCTCGAGCATCATCACCTTATGCTGTGCGGCGAGTATGCGCTTTACAGCCTCGTCAAGACGCGCATCGGATATAATGCCTTCATCATAGCAGTTGCAAAGGTCGAAATATGCCTTCTTTGTCGAGAACCAGGGAAGGATAAACTCGTTACCCGCCTCAACACACATTCCCTTGGCACGGGTGTCGCCGAACTTTGCCTTTATGCCCATCATATCAAGCGCATCGGTTATAGCAAAGCCCTCGAAGCCCTGCTCACGGATAATGTCGATAACCTTTTTGGAAAGGGAAGCCGGATACTTGTCATCAATGTTGACAAATCTCTTGTGCTCGGTCATTATTCCGTCGAGGAGTCCCTCCTTCATAAGAGCAAGATACGGATAAAGATTGTAATTGAGCAGATCCTCTTTGGTTTGCTCCGAGTAAGACTCGGCCATGTGCGAATCAATATGAAGCGGATTATCTCCGCCGGGGTAATGCTTGCCGACAGTAAGTACGCCGCCGTCGTGCAGACCGCGTGCCTCTGCTATAGCAAGCTTTGCAACGGTTTCTTTGTTTGAACCGAGAGCACGGCAGTTTTTACCGCATGATCCCCATTCTTTCGCCATATCAAGTACAGGATCGCAGACAACGTTGTAGCCCATTTTTCGAGCTGTTATAGCGGTGACTTTACCGAAAGTATATGCCAGCTCCTCGCTGTTTGCCATACCGATAGCGTTGTGCCTGCCGATGAGATTATCGCAAAGACCATTCTCCGCATCTGTGAAGATGAGGATGGGATAATCGGCTGTTTCCTTTATTCTCGCGATTGCAGAGTCGCGTATGGACGACGTTGCGAGCACCCATACAGCTCCGAGCGAATGGTTGCGTATAAGATCGAGCGTGAACTCGAAATTTTCCTCATATGTTCCGTATATTTCACTTGGCTCAGTAATGCGGACAATTCCTGCCATTACCATGCCGAGCTTTTGCTTTGTTGAGAGTTCTTCAAATTTTAACTCGTGTAATTCTTTCATTGTTAACCTCCGTGAAAGTGCGAAATTTTTCCGCATAATACATGTATATTTTAACACACGGATAGTTAAAAGTCAAGTAAATTAACAAAATTGCCTTGAAATAATTTTACAACTCGGCACTGTAATCATGTGCGGGGAACTGTTCAAAATGCCTTGCCGCGCGGTCGCGTATGCGCCTGAGAGTTGACGCGCTCACATTGAGCTTTTCTGCGGTTTCGGTCATCGACATGCCAACGATAAAGTGCAGGCGCAGAAAAAGCTTGCAGGGCAAAAGCTTCGGTGTTTCGGGCATAAGATCAAGTGTGAACTCAATGTCGTGCAGATTTTTTCGTATCTTCTGAATTTCAGCTTCAAGCAGCTCCTGCCAGTTTTCGTCAAGTGTGTCACGGCTTATAAGACCGGAGTTTATGTCCGCAAGTATTTTACGCTTTTCCGCTTTCTTTGTGTTAAGCGCACGAAGATACCATTGATATCTGGAAAAAAAGGTGAGGGATTCGGGGATTTCACAGCTTCGCATTGCTTGTATCCTTTCTGTTTTTACATTACATGTTAATTTTATCAGTATGAATACGTTAAGTCAATGCCTTGGCGAAATATATCCGTGCACGTTTTTGAGAAAAGTTAACACAATTATAAAAATCCGACGAATGTGCACCAAATATGCACACTGTCGGATTTTTTTACTATAGCTCCCGTCGGAGCTTTTCAAAAATTTTCTTTTCCTCTCGCGAAACCTTAACCTGTGTAAGACCGAGTACCTGCGCGGTTTTCTGCTGTGACATATCGCGAAAATAGCGAAGTACCACAATTTCACGCTGAAGCTTTGGCAGTGACAGTATAGCCTCGCGAAGCGCGAGTCTGTCGCAGAGTCCGTCAAGCTCGTCTGTTTCTCCGGCTATAAGCTCACCGAGCTGTACACCGTCCTCGCCCACCGGCTCGGAGAGAGAATGCGGCGCTTTCATAGAAAGAAGCGCCTGACATATCTCCTCCCTGGTGGATGAGCATATACCGGCAAGCTCGTCTACCGACGGCTCATGCCCCTCACGGAGCATAAATTCTTCACGTGAACGCAGAACCTCGGCACCGAGCCTTTTTGCACTGCGGCTTACTTTTATCGGTCCGTCATCTCTTAAAAATCTCTTGATTTCGCCGATGATAAGCGGTACCGCGTAGGTTGAAAATACAGTTCCAAACGAAGGATCATAGCTTTTCATCGCCTTGATCATTCCGATGGCACCAAGCTGCATGAGGTCCTCGAAGTCACATCCGTGAGTTTCTGCGGCACGGTCACGGAAGCGCAGGGCAATGCTGCGGATAAGCCCGAGATTGGCTTCAAGCAGCTCTGTTTGGGCAGCCGTGTCGCCATCGCGTACTCGCTCAAGAAGTATAGAGTTGTTTTGATAATCGCAGGATGACATAGTTATACCACCTTATTTAATATGTATCCTACTTGCCCGTACCGACTTTTATGCGCATTGTAACTGTTGTACCTTTGCCGGGCGTGGAGCGTACAGTTAATTTGTCGGTCATGCTTTCCATAATGGCAAATCCCATACCGCTTCGCTCACCGGTGGTATCTGTTGTGAAAAGCGGTTCCATTGCGGCGGGAATATCGCTGATTCCAATGCCTTTATCCTTGATACAAATGACTATCTCGCCGTTTGAATAACGGCGCATGAGCATTTCAACATATCCAATGTTATCCGGATATGCGTGCACGATACAGTTGGTTACCGCCTCGCTCACCGCGCATTTTATATCTGCAAGCTGGGTTATGGTGGGGGAAGCCTGCGAAGCGAATGTTACGGCAACGCTTCTGGCGAAGTTTTCATTTTCGCTTATCGCAAAAAAACGTATGTTAGCTTCATTTAGAAGTTCTTTCATTTTTTTGATCCTTTCACTGTTGTTCTCTCAATTTTAATAAGCCGTGATGTTCCTGCAAGGTCTAAAACCTTCATTACGCTCTCGCTTGGGTCAATTATCCGAAGTTCGCCGCCAAGCTCTCTCGCAAGCGTAAATCTTCCCAGGATAAGTCCAAGTCCCGATGAATCCATAAAGTTGACGTTTGACAGATCAAGCGCGATTTTCGCAGAGCGGTAATAGTAGAGGGAATCATCGATTTTTGAGCGAAGGACTTTCGCTGTGTGGTGGTCGATCTCTCCGAAAACCTCAACCCGAAGCTCGTTGCCGTAGAGGGATGTTTCAATATTGCAATCCATAGCTTTTTCTCCTTAGTTTTTGTATTACAGGATTATTTTAGCACAAGGCGGAGAAGAATCACGTCGTAATTTGACGGAACATTAAAATTGCAATAAGATTAAGTTTGATATTATTTTTCCAGGGTTCGCCAGCTTACGATCTCGCCCATGGGGAAATATTTTTTCACAATGTCATTCGCCTCATATCCGAGATTTGCAAGATCACGAAGTCCTATCTGCGATACACCGACGCCGTGTCCCCAACCTTTTCCGACGAAAATAAAATTATCAGAATTTTGTGCGTAAACCATTTTCTTTTCGGTAGTTGCGGTGGTTCCGCCAAGCTGGTATTTGCCGTTTGCCGAAAGGACATAGCCTTTGTCAAGAGATGCGGTTGCATGTCCGTTTGATGTGATGACGCTAACCGATTTTGTGTCGGTAATATCCTCCTTGGCAGAAGAAGTGAGTGTTTTCACGGAATCAAGCGAAACGGAGAGGAACTGTGTGTCCTCGGCTTCAACCTGACCCTTGCCGACAACGAAATTTGCACTCTTTACATACTTTGCCAGGGCAGTTCGTACATTTTCGCTCGCCTTAACGGTAACCTTGGTTCCGTATATATCCGTGAACGTAATGTCACGCACATAGGTTGAATTTTCGGCGAACTTGTCAATGGTGATTGACTTAATGCCGCCCCTGAGCGTTGTGTAGCCCTTCGACTGGAGATAAGCGCAAAGCTCTGCCGGCGAAACCTCTGCGGTCCACGTGCCGTAGCTGTGCTTAGTGTATACTTCCCAAGGAGTTTCTATAGCAACCAGATAGGGAATATTTTGGAATCCCCATGCATCGAAGCTACTTACTGTACAGCCTCCGGTTACAGCGCTGAAATACGCAGCAATGATGTCGCCGTTATAGGATGCAACAAGTCCTGCCGTTTCGTCAACAGCACGCTCAACTGTTTCGGTTATTTTGCTTCTTCCGCCGTAAACCTGACAGTGCGTGGAATTGCAAAGGTCAACCTGATAGGTTCTTTCGTGGCGTACTGACGAAAGGGTAAACGATCTGACAACAATCGCGAATGCTTTTTGTGCTTCAAAATGCCAAGATGAAGATATTTCATAGGGGAGCACGCCTTTTACATAGTCTTCGAGTCCTATAATATCGGTGAGCGAAACGCCGTCAACCTCGTCCGTTATGTATCTGCGGAACATAAAGGTTCCGTCGTATACCTTTTTGGCAGGGGTTACGAGATATGCTGTATCACCTTCAGGTGACTGTCTTGGGGTGAGTCCCAGTGCCGTTACGTCGGCGCAGTCATATTCAAAAAGGATTCTGTCGGTTAGTGGGTCAACAAGCGACACGGCAGTATTTGTGGGATGAGCAATGCCAAACGGCATTTCGCCTATTATTGATCCCACCTCAACGGCTGCAAGCAGTGCCTCTGACTCCGTTGAAAAGTGACCTATTCGGATACAAAATGTGTCATTGATGTACGCTGGAAATGCATACATTCCCGTGGGGGCGATGGAATTATTTAAAATATCAATGAGAATTTTTGTATCCTGCGACGATAAATTTGAAGCAATCTCAATGTGATATCCACCAATAACGACTTGTGCATCTCCGATGGCTTTGGAATATGTCATTGCCGACTTTGAGAGATTGCCATCAACCGTACAGGATACTTTCGGGATAACGGTTTCCCAAAGCGGCTCATTTTTTAAATCCCCCGCGCGGTTTACCTTGTTAATGACAAAGCCGAATTCCGCATCCGTTTCAAAGCCAACCGTGACATTTGAGCCGTACATAAGTCCAATGCGAAGGAGCTTGTCCTCGGTTTCGTCAAAGGAATATAAGGTATCGTCAGCGGCGTATGTCGGCATTAACAGATAGTATATGAGAGAAGCGAACACTGAAAGAAGAAGAAATGCTGCCATTATAAGAGATATAATGCGGCGCATTTTCTCTCTTCTGTTTTGTTTATTCGACAATTTCGTATTCTCCTCTCACCATTACGTATGCTTCGTTTGAGGTGATCTGTATGCCGCGGCCGTCGTTTCCGCGCGGGATGAGAAGTCCGTGGTAAAGCGGAATTTCTTCTGCATTCATAAGTTCGGTACCGTCGGAGAAGTCGTTTATACCGTTAGAAGTTATGGAAACAACGATTCCGCTTCCCGAACGGAGTATAAGCTCACACGGAGATTTTGCAATAAGCTTTGCTCCTTTGTTCATATGAACTACTTCATACTGACCGAGGGCGGCAGAGGGCTCTGCTGTTTCAAGTTCTGTGATTTTTCCTTCAAGAGCGGTGATTGTTTCGGAAGCTTTTTTTAGAGTTTCCTCAAAAGCGGTAAGCTTTTCGGTGAGTTCCTTATTTTCTTTTATGAGCTCGGCAATTTTCTCATCGTATGCCGGAGTGAGTATTTCTTCTATGTAGGAAAGCGAGATCAGCGGATCACTTTCCAAATCGAACGTGGTTTCATCACCGGAAACGAGCATCGGTAATGCAGTAACTGTGAGTGATACGGCAGCGGCAAGAGCTATGATTTTTGTTTTGTTCATGTTCTTTCTCCTCAAAATTTTGATTATAGATACATTTTACAATATTTTTCTTTAAAATGCAATAGAAAATCATGAAACATTGTGTTAACTTTGATTGGCAATTTTTGCTTGACTTAATTGTCCTCAAGTGGCACAATTTACAGTAGAAGATTACCGGAGCAATATAGTGCAAGCAATCAGCAATCTTGTCTATTTACAGCGCATTGCTTTGTTGTTATAATTAATCTATAATAGGTATTTCTGTTGCAACGTTATTAAAAAGGAGAACACAAAATGCGACTCATTATCGGTAAGATCGGCAAAAACGAAACACTCAACTATGCTCTCGACGAGCTTATCCGCTGCATAAAGCTGATGGATAAAACCGTTTCGATAGACGCAAGAAACTACGACAAAAAAGATGACAGCCTTGAAGGTGTGCTGTGGCTAGGACTTGATGGTTCTGTTACGCCCTCCGATACCGTCGATGAAATAAAAATAGACATTACAAATGGCGCAGGTGTGATTACAGGTGCCAACAACCGTGCTGTGCTTATCGCCGCGTACCGTTTTCTTTATGAGCTTGGCTGCCGCTGGATAAGACCGGGCGCCGACGGCGAGATCATTCCAAAGAAGAAGCTTGAGAGAGAAGCACTTAATGTGCGCGTTTCCGAAACTCCAGCAAGCCTTCACAGAGGCATATGCATTGAGGGATGCGTCACATATGAGCACGTATTTAACGTGATCGAATGGCTTCCCAGAAACGGTATGAACGGATACTTCATTCAGTTCATGGATTCGTTTACATTCTTCAGAGATTGGTATGAGCATGCACGAAATCCGTATGTGTCCGCTGAATCCATAACCGCCGAGGATGCGCACCACATAAAAAAGCGTATCGAGGAGGAAATGGCAAAGCGCGGAATTTTCTATCACGCTGTCGGACACGGTTTCCACTGTGAGCCGTTCGGACTTGACTGCTCATTTAACGACACCAAGGACGTGCTTCCCGACCCGAGCATTAAGCGTTATTTCGCTTATCAGAATGGCGGACGTGATTTCCACCATCACAGAATGGTGTATACTAACCTCTGTTACACAAACCCCGAGGTCATCGAGATGATCTCCGATTCGGTATTCCGCTATTGCCGCGATAATCCGCAGGCTGACTATGTCGTTGTAAGTCTTGGAGATTCCTTCAACCACCAGTGCGAATGTGATGAGTGCAGAAAGAAGCGTGCGGCTGATCACTATGTAAACATTCTCAACGAAGCCGACCGAAAGCTTACTGAGGCGGGATTGAATACCAAAATCGGATTTATCCTCTACTTTGAGCTTCTCTGGGCACCGATGCAGGAGCGTTTCAACAATCCCGACAGATTTATATATCTGCTTTGTCCGGCGGAGAGAACATACAAAAAGGCGTTCTGTGATGCAAAGCCGTGTGGCGAGGAAGAACTGATGCCGTATGAAGTCAACAGGATGACAAAGCCTTCGGAGCTTGAAAAGATCCTCGGACATCTTTTCAGCTGGAAAAAGGTGTTCCCCGGAAGCGGTTATATATTTGATTACCACCTTATGTGGGAGCATTACACCGATCCCGGTTACTACAGAATCGCAAAGGTGCTCCACCGCGATGCCGCAGGTCTTGGCAAAATGGGATTTGACGGATTTTACAGCTGTCAGCCGCAAAGACTTGCGCTTCCGACCGGACTTCCGATGTATGTGCTTGCAAAGGGACTTTGGAATGCGGAGTCTGACTTTGACGCAGAATGCCGTGAATACTTTAGTGCCGCGTTCGGCGAGGATGCGCAGGCGGTAGAGAATTATATGCGCACGCTTTCCGAGCTTTTCGAGGATATTTTCGAGCGCAGATCACCAATCGAAACAGTTGAAAAAGCAGATCGCCTTATTAAAAAATTTATGACTTCTCACATTTTGCCGAATAAAGATGTAAACGAATCGTGGGAATATCTTTTTTATCACGCTGAACTTCTATTTAAATATATCAACGTTATGCGCTCTGGAGAGCGCGTGGACGATGATGAAGTATTTAATGCATACGTCAAAGTGCTCAGCGATTACGCATTCGAAATAGAAGCGGATACGGTTTATGTCTTTGATGCGGATCAGTTTGTAGAAATAGCTATTCGTCACTTGAAAAATCTTTACAACAGAAAATAATAGTACAGGAGCCGCGATCACACGATCATAGCGGCTCCTTTTTCTCGCGTTTTTTCGATTCATAGGATCAAAACACACAAATATGCCGCAAATATTTTTATGTTTTGGCAGTATATTTGTAGGATTGACTCTTGACCGTTATAACAAAATCTGATATAATTATATATAAATAAACATATACGAGGTGTATACTATGAAAAAACGCGCTATTATCAGTCTTACCGACAAAACCGGAGTTGTTGATTTCGCCCGCGAGCTTGACGCTCTCGGTTATGAGATTCTCTCGACCGGCGGAACATGGAAGGTTATCAACGAAGCAGGCATCCCCGTAACTCAGGTTTCCGATATCACCGGATTCCCGGAGTGCCTTGACGGTCGTGTTAAGACACTTCACCCCATGATTCACGCAGGTATTCTTGCAATGAGAAGCAATCACGAGCACATGGCTCAGATCGAAAAGCTCGGTGTTACCCCCATTGACATCGTTGCAATCAACCTCTATGCGTTCAAGGACACTATCTTAAAGCCCGGCGTTAAGCGTGAGGATGCTATCGAAAATATCGACATCGGCGGTCCCACAATGCTACGTGCGGCAGCAAAGAACTATCAGGACGTTTCCGTAATCGTTGATCCTGCTGACTACGCAACCGTTATCGACGAACTCAAAGCAAACGGCAAGGTTTCTGTTGACACTAACCTCAAGCTTGCTTATAAGGTGTTCAACCACACCGCGGCTTACGATACTCTCATTCAGTCCTACCTCAGAGAGCAGACCGGCATGCCTATATTCCCCGAGAAGTTCTCGCTCACATACGAAAAGGTTCAGGATATGCGCTACGGTGAGAACCCCGGTCAGACTGCCGCATTCTATAAGGAAATCGGCAATCAGTTCGACGGAACTCTCGCGGCTGCAGAGCAGCTTCACGGCAAGGAGCTTTCCTACAACAACATCAACGACACCAACGGCGCACTCGAGTGCCTCAAGGAGTTTGACGAGCCCTGCGTTGTTGCCGTTAAGCACGCTAACCCCTGCGGAGTTGGTATCGGCAAGGACATTTTCAGCGCATACCTCAACGCATACAATGCAGACCCCGTTTCCATTTTCGGCGGCATTATCGCATGCAACCGTACAGTTGATGCGAACACCGCAAACGAGATCAACAAGATCTTCGTTGAGATCGTAATCGCTCCCGATTTTGATGCGGATGCTCTTGAGATTCTCATGGCGAAGAAGAATATCCGTATCCTTCGCCTTCCTGCAATCACCAAGCCCAACACCAAGGACATGCTCGACATGAAGCGTGTTGCCGGCGGTCTTTTAGTTCAGGAGCGCGACATCGGTCTTTACGATGAGGCAGAGCTTAAGGTCGTTACCGAAAAGGCTCCCACTGCAGAGCAGATGGTTGACCTCAAGTTTGCTATGAAGGTTGTAAAGCACACCAAGTCCAATGCGATCGTTCTCGCAAAGAACGGCATCACAACAGGTATCGGCCCGGGTCAGACAAACAGAGTTACCGCGCTCGACCTCGCTATCCGCTATGCGAACACTCTCGAGGGCGCAGAGCCTAACCGCGCGGCAGGCTCCGTAATGGCATCGGATGCTTTCTTCCCGTTCTCCGACTGCGTTGAAGCAGCTCACAAGGCAGGCATCACCGCAATCATTCAGGCGGGCGGATCTATCCGTGACCAGGAGACCATCGATGCATGCAACAGATACGGCATCGCAATGGTATTCACCGGTCAGCGTCACTTCAAGCATTAAGTTTTAGCATGTAAATATAAATCACCGCCGAGAGCGACCAAACGGTTACTCTCGCACGACATAGCAGTTTTAGGAGTATCACCGCATTGTGGGTGATACTCCCCTTTCTTTCCAAAAGTATGCAATACTCCAACTGCATAACATTGTAAGCCGTGCGGCAATACTACATAGGCAATCTTATGTAGGGAAGGCAGCCGCACGAAATGAAGAGTACAGCATACAACCGCAAAGTTGAAATTTGCGGAGTAAATACAGCAAATTTAAAGACATTAACATCCGAGCAAAAGAAAGA
>JAZTXD010000063.1:0-35529 GCA_045636265.1 Candidatus Flemingiibacterium sp. | reverse complement strand
AAGGGAAGCTCGGTTTGCGTTATAGGATCTATTCAGGTAAGATCATACACCGACAAGGACGGTATCAAGAGAAACGTTACCGAGGTCGTAGCGGAAGAGGTAAACTTCGTTGACTCCAAAGGCGAAATTTCGTCCTCTGTTGCGACAAGTGAAGCACCCAAGGCAAACACTCCTGCTACCTATATTCCCGATGCGTACAAGCCAAATCCTGCGAGTCAGACCTCGTTTGAGCTTGTGGAGCAGGATGATCTGCCGTTTTAACGGGGTGCGGTTATGTTGCACTTCGGAGATATAGCTAAAATAAGCGGACATACTGCACCGATAGTCGATTGTATTATCGGTGGCAGTCCCTGCCAAGACCTTTCGGTCGCAGGAAAAAGAGCAGGACTTGACGGTGAACGGTCAGGTCTATATATGGAACAGATACGAATCGTAAAGGAGATGAGATCAGAAGATGAAGCAAGAGGTAGAACAGGTGTCGATATTCGACCAAGATACATGGTGTGGGAAAACGTCCCCGGAGCGTTCAGCAGTAACAAAGGAGAGGACTTCCGAATCGTCCTCGAAGAGATCGCAAAAGTCTGCGACAAAGATGCCGTTATTCCTATGCCTCCAAACGGAAAATGGACAAGCTGCGGATGCATCATGGGAGACGGATGGAGTGTCGCTTGGCGAGTTCTCGATGCACAGTTTTGGGGAACATCCGATAAGCCTTTACCACAACGGCGTAGGCGAATCGCACTTGTCGCAGATTTTGGAGGCGAGTCCGCACCCGAAATACTGTTTGTCCGCAAAAGCGTGTCAGGGCATATTGAACCGAGCGAACAGAAGAGGGAAGCAGCTTCCACCGATGCTTCAAGAGGCTTTGGAGCAGATGATAGAGAGGGAGAAACCCCTTATACACTAAAAATCCGTAGTGGCTGCGAAGGCGGTGGCAAGGGTGCTTTGGTACAGACAGACAAGTCGGCAACGCTTGCTTGCAACAATGACCAATATCTGTTTCAGCCTGTGTACTCCGTAGAGAACCATCCTGCCGACAGCCGAGTCGATATAGACGAAAGCGGAAAGGTACAGACTCTTACAAGCCGTATGGGCACGGGCGGTGGTAATGTGCCGATGGTGTTAGCTCTCGACAGGGCATCTTATAACCAAGGCAAGAACGCACAGTATGACTTTGAGATATCCGACAAGGGCATAAATTCTCCCTTAGTGGCGAAAGGTCCGGGTGCGGTGTGTTATAAATACCCCAAAGAAATTCACGATTTTGTTGCAGAAAATAATGCTGATGCACCTCATCAGCAAGACCTACTTCAAACAGCAGATGGTGTTGCGAGAACACTCGCTCCCGGAACTCACGCGGCAGGTTCACATTTAACCAAAACGATTGTTCGTGTTGGTTAAAAGTACATAGTACGCCGCCTCACTCCGCTTGAATGTGAACGACTCCAAGGCTATCCCGACGGATGGACGGACATCGGAGAGTACATAGATACCAACGGAAAGAAGCGGCAGACGTCCGACGCAGCTCGTTACAAGGCTCTCGGAAACAGTATCGCTCTTCCACCGTGGAAGTGGGTGCTGAAGAGACTCTGTGCTTGCTACGAGAGAGATGCTACAATGGCAAGTCTGTTCGATGGCATCGGAGGCTTCCCTTATCTGTGGGAACAGTTAAACGGCAAAGGGATTTGTCTATGGGCATCTGAGATTGAAGAGTTTCCCATAGCGGTAACGAAAGTGAGGATAGGAGAATGAAATCATTGGATTCAAAAATGCGAAAGAAGCTTTTCCGACAGACGGTCGGTGACGAGGTAATGAAAGCCGCTGAGATATATGACCTTACGATGCTTTGGACGGTGCGAGAAAATTGCAAATTCGGTGCGGAAAGGCTACGAAAGTTTTATGCGGACTTCTGCGAGAACTACCGATACATGCGTGAACGATACTACTGCGAAGGTGATGAAGAAACCTTCGGCAGTCGTACTGATGCTTACGTTATCAAAGAACGGCTGAAGGAAATCGGATTTGATTATGACAAGGAAGTAAAGGAGCTTTTGGAAAGGGATTGATATGGGTTACAGACATTATTTTTACAAAGTTAAAAAGGCAGATATTGAAGCTGTCAAAGATATGGATATGTCCGCATTGATTGAATATGCAAAAGAGTGCGGCGCGGAAGTGTATGACGAAGAGGAATCGTTTTATTTAAACGATAACAATTTTCTCAATAAAACCGAGATACACGAATTCGGCAAGTTGTATTGGGATGATACAGCAGAGCGAATATATAGCAAGGGTGTTCCGCTGTTTTCAAAAAAAGAAGTACAAGAGCAATTCTGCGATTATGTTCCTTATGTTGTCGGCAAACAAGGAGTGCTTGAAGCAATAAGCATCTATCAAGAAAAGGTAATTGAGTATTACAAAGGATTGCTCAAAGATGGGCAAGATTATAGTTTACCGCTTGGCTTAACAATACACAAAGACGATGTTAAATCAATAGATAAGTTGGTTGAACACATCGAAGATAAGTTGCGGAAAATACTCTATCGAGGAATTGCGGACACAAACGATGAAAATAAATGGCGAGTGACAACATCGTGGGAGTACGAACACAGCATATTCAATCTTGTTCACATCTTAAAATCAATAGATTGGGAACAAGACACGATCTTGTTTTATGGATGGTGAGAGGAGCAACCGATGAAAAGAATTAAGCTAAAACCTTGTCCGAACTGCAACAGAAGCGGCAAGACACTCGTTATTAACCGCATTATGTTTGACGGACTATGGACTTGCAGACTCGGAAAATACTTCGTTGAATGTCCGCATTGTCATTGGTGCGGAGAAACAAAAGTGTTTTTGTGGAGAGCAATAAGAGCTTGGAACAGGAGGGCAGACGATGAGCAAAGCTGATAAGATAAAAATCAAAAAATTAGAGAGCGATAATCGTGAGCTAAATAAGTGGGTTAGTGACCTCACCGTTTCAAAGGTACAGGCGCAGAAAATAGAGGATGAGCTGATTGAAAAGCTGCAACAGGAAAAGGAAAAATATGCTCGCCTTCTCGAAAAATATATATCGCTGATGGAAAGGTTGGGAATGCTCGATGGACGAAAAGAAACAGATGCGTGAAATTTTGTTTAGAGGACAGACAAGACGGCTTGGCGAATTGGTGCGGATGAGCGGCGAAAAAGTACCGAGTAAGTGGGTATATGGCGGTATTTGTCAAGGCAAAGGTGCTTTTTCAATTATCTATGGATGGCGGGACGAAGAACGAGAAGCTCCAATAGATAAATTTGTTGTTTACAGCGACACCATAGGGCAGTTCACAGGGCTAACCGACAAGAACGGCAAGAAGATATTCGAGGGCGATTGCGTCGAATACAAAGAAGAAATCGGCGTAATTGAGTATCACGATCAAGAAGCAATGTTTATTGTTGCGTTTGATACGTGGCTTTCGGATTTCGATCATCTGTACGGGCACGACGTCGAAATTATCGGCAACATACACGACAATCCCGAATTAATGAAAGGCGGGCGGAATGATGATGTCTTTTGAAGAAGCAATCAAAAAGGCAGACGAAGAGCTTGACAAAACCATCTATTACGCCGAGTGCGGTAGCACCACGGGTTTGCGAAGGGCATATAGCAATAAAGCAGATTGGCTTGCGGTAATTGTTTACCTTGCGAAAAAAGGACTACAAGCAGAGAAAGGAGCTGAATGATATGACCGAACACAAATACACAGACGATGAAATTACAAGGGCGTTGGAGTGTTGTTCCCGAAATGTCCCTTTGCTAAATTCGTGTGAAGATTGTCCTTTCTACGGTAAAAGATGTGCGGCGTTTCTTCCTCAAGTTGCCCTTGACCTCATAAACCGCCAAAAGGCAGAGATTGAGAGAATACACAGACATACAGAAATGTATCACGAAGTCAAAGCCGAAGCAATCAAAGAGTTTGCGGAGAGGTTGAAAGCGACAGCCTATGTTCCGAAACCTTACGGAATGGCAAAAGTGATTGATATGTATAACATCGACAACCTTGTAAAAGAAATGACGGAGGAACAGAAATGACTGAACACACGAAAGAAGAAATTATGAAAGCATTGGAATGTTGTCAAGTAAATACAGATATTGGTTGCGAAGATTGTCCGTATTACAACGAGGGCGATTGTCTTTCGAAATTGTGTACAGATGCTCTCACACTTATAAAGGCAGGTGAGTGATATGACAATAGGTGAAAACGTGCGTTCTTACAGAA
Organism: Candidatus Flemingiibacterium sp.; assembly: GCA_045636265.1. GTDB lineage: Bacteria > Bacillota > Clostridia > Oscillospirales > CAG-272 > Flemingiibacterium. The sequence continues at coordinate 31,273 of JAZTXD010000063.1, read as the reverse complement.
AGCGGCGAAAGCTGAAACAACATGAGCTTGCCGAGCTTTCAGGGGTAGGCAAGGCAACTATCGCACAGCTTGAAGCAGATCAGCATTGGGCAAGGTTTACAACGTTCGCAAAGATTTCAAATGCGCTGAACGCTTCAATCGATGCGCTTGTCGGGCGAAACAAAGTCTTTCCCCGACTCCGATTCGGAAGCGATCTTTCATTTGGTGAGAAGCTTGCGGTGGCAAGGAGAGCAAATAACCTAACACGCGCTGCTCTTGAACGCAAGGCTGACATACCCAAAAAAACATTGGAGCGATGGGAAAACAGAGGAATAGACCCGACTATATGCTATCTTATTGCTGTCGCTGATGTACTTAATATTTCGCTTGATGAACTTGCGCGCGGTTTCGGATCGGGTGGGAGATAGAACTTTATGGTTTTAAGCTTTACTATTCCCTACCCAACAACGAAATCGGGAAAGAGCGACTGGAACAAGCGTTACGGGTTAAACGCTTATTACAGCGGAAAACATTGGGCGGAACGAAAAAAGGATGCTGAGTTTTGGCATTATCTTGTGCGGTGCGAACTACGCAGGCAACGAGCCAAATGTGCCGCTCTTACCTCACCCGTGGTGATATCCTTCTATTGGAATGACAATCTCGACCTCTCAAATCACGCCTGTGTAGCAAAGATGATAGAGGATGCACTCAAAGGGGTTATCATCGAGGACGATTCACGAAAGCACGTAAAGGGCATTGAACACTATTTTCACGAAGAGGACTTTATCAGAGTAGTTATACGAGAAATTAATAATAAATAATTTAGGAGAATAAAAATGGATATCAAATTAAATATAGAAGCTATAGTTCAGCAGACAATTAACGCCACAATGAACGAGGTGCTCTTTTCTGTAATGCCAAGCGCAGACGAAAAGACCACACGAATGATGCGAAAATTTTTCGCATCGCTTAACGAGAGAGGCGTATCAACACAAACTATTATTGAGTGTTTTGCTGAAGCGGCAAAAGAATAGGTATTGCGGAAGGTAAGGCAATGAAAAAAGACAATTACAAAGATATGGCAGTATTGGCGTTCTTTAGATATGCCAACCGAGGATCGCCGTCTCACGAACAGCTTGAACAGTTTTTACGCGAAAAAGTAAAAAAAGAGCATTTGGGAGAAGACCCCAAGCTCGTGTCTATGTATATCGAAAAAGAAATTGAACGCCACAAACCCGCGTTTGATGATATCGAAGCTATCGCGCGAATGTTTGAAACGTTAGATGAAAAGAAACGCGGTTACATATCAGACGCCATTCGGGCGGTTTATATCGTGCCGGGTAAAAACTTTCCGTCTAACAAAGAGCTTTATTTTCGTGTCGTAGCTCACGCTGTAAAAGTGCCTGCAGATATATCAACCGTTTACAGATGGCTCAAAAAGGCGCGTGATCTTTATGTATTTTTCAGAGGATTTGAAATTGATGGACTCGACCTCGATTGAATTACCTTGCGAATAGTAGACAGATATAAATGATATACTTGATACAGTGAGTGAAGCAACGGCGTCAGCCGTTGCTTTTTTCATTGGGATATAGCCAAGCGGTAAGGCACAAGACTTTGACTCTTGCATTTCGTTGGTTCGAGTCCAACTGTCCCAGTACAAACACAAAAAAACGGAAGGGGCAATATGATGGCAAACGAACAAAATTTGCGAACGCCAAGCACGAGCGTAGCACGAGAGATGCAGAAGAAATCCGCGAAGAAAAGATCGGACAATATCAAAGAAAAAAAGCTGATAAAAGAGATCATAGAAAAAAGGCTAAAGGCGCACGATTTGAATGAAATCGTCGATAATCTGATAGAGAGAGCGAAGCGCGACAGCAAGGATTTTGAAGTCCTGCAGGCGGCGCTCGGACAGAAGCCTATAGATAAGGTCGTTGTATCTGAGATTGACCCCGATATTGTCGCGGAGATTGAAGCGATGGTGATTTCGGACGATGACGAGATTACAAGCGATTGAGTTTCTTTTAAAAACACCGTACAAACTCGGATGGTTGGTCGGCTTCAAGAAGCTTACACCACTTCACAACAAATGGATAGTCGATATGGTGCGCGGGAAATCAGACAAAACGCTTCAAGCGCACAGAGGATCGTATAAAACGACCTGCGTATCGATTGCTCTTGCTGTGATAATTGTGCTTATGCCGAATATTAAGACGCTATTTATGCGAAAGACCGACAACGACATTAAAGAAGTTGTATCACAGGTAAAAAAAATTCTTGAAAGCCAGCAGATGCGCTATTTTGTCAAGTGCATTTACGGTGCAGATCTAAAGCTCACGACATCAACCGCAAACGAGATCAATACAAATCTCTGCTCAGATATTCGCGGCACTTCACAGCTTGTCGGACTCGGTATGGGTGGATCGTTGACAGGTAAACACTTTGACCGCATTTTCACGGACGATATTGTAAACGTGCAGGACCGCATTTCAAAAGCCGAACGAGATCGCACAAAGCTGATCTATCAAGAGCTTCGGAACATTATAAATCGCGGAGGACGGATATATAATACCGGCACGCCGTGGCACAAAGACGACGCTTTCTCTTTGATGCCAAATGCAGAAAAATACGATTGTTATTCGACAGGACTTATAAGCGCCGAGGAAATTGAAGAAATCCGCGATAAAATGACATCTTCCCTTTTCGCTGCAAACTATGAGCTTCGCCACGTGGCAGCCGAAGACGTTATTTTTGAATCTCCGAGAATAGGAGAAGATCCCGTGCGAGTTGAACAAGGCGAATGCCAAATTGACGCGGCATACGGCGGTGAGGACTATACTGCGTTTACGATCTGCAGAAAGACAGACGGAAAATACTATGTTTTCGGAAAGTGTTGGAAAAAGCACATTGACGACGTTACCGACGAAATAATCAAGCTTCGTAAAGCCTTTAATGCCGGGCGGATTCATTGTGAGAACAACGGCGATAAAGGCTATTTGGGTAAAGCTCTGCGCCAAAAGGGCGAAAGAGTAAATATTTACCACGAAGACATGAACAAATATTTGAAAATCACATCTTACCTTAAGGCTGAATGGAAAAACGTATATTTCGTTGTAGGTACTGACACCGACTATATCAATATGGTTTGTGATTACAACGAAAACGCCGAGCACGACGACTGCCCCGACAGTCTGTCAAGTCTTATTCGTCAGATGTGGAATAAAAAAGATAGCGTAAGCAGTTATACGCCTAAATTTATGTGAATGGAGTGATTAAAAATCAAGACATATCAAGACCTTTCGGAAATCAGACAAAGCGAAGCCGATGTGATGGCTTTCATTCTATCGGCTATATCGGAACACAAAGCAAGCCGAGTTTACGAGATCGCAAAAGAAGCCGATCTCTATTACAAACACCAAAACCCGACGATTATGCGCTATCAGAAATTCGTGTATAACCAGTTCGGAAAAGCAGTTCCCGATATTTGGAGTGCGAATAATAAAATAGCGTCAAACTGGTACAATTATTTCACGGTACAAGCCGTACAGTACCTTCTCGGCAACGGTGTTTCGTTCTCAAATGAGACCACAAAGAAAAAACTCGGAAAAGATTTTGACAAAAAGATACAGGATGCGGCGACAGAAGCAAAGAACGGCTCTGTTTCTTTTGGTTTTTGGAATCTCGACCATCTTGAGGTATTCAGCGTTCGTGAATTTGTTCCCCTCTACGACGAGGACAATGGCGCGTTAAAAGCGGGAATTCGTTTTTGGCAAATCGACGCAGACAAGCCGCTTCGCGCTACTCTGTATGAGCTTGACGGATATACCGACTATATAAAGCGAAGCAAGGAAGATGTACAGATTCTCACACCAAAGAGGCCTTATAAGCAAGTAGTAAAAACATCTGAAATCGACGGCGAACAAATATTTGACGGCGGGAATTATCCGTCTTTCCCTATTGTTCCCCTCTGGAACGTTTCAAAACAATCTGACCTTGTCGGAAATCAAGGCACTATAGATGCATACGACCTTATGTCAAGCGGACTTGTAAATAACGTTTCTGACGGCGAGTTTATTTATTGGGTTTTACAAAATTGTGGCGGAATGGACGAAATAGACGACGTAAAATTTGTCGAGCAGCTTAAACTCACCCACGTTGCTCACGCAGACGGCGATAGTGGTGCAAGTGTTTCTGCGCACACTGTAGACATTCCTTTTGAAGCAAGCGAATCAGCTCTGAACGTTCTCGAAAAGCAACTGTTCAAAGATTTTATGGCGGTGAGGGTTGATGATGTTTCCGCAGGAGCGACAAACGATCAGATACAGGCCGCTTACGAGCCTATAAATCAAAAGACAGACCTTTTTGAATATCAAGTTACTGAATTTATTAACGGAATACTTTCTTTGGCGGATATTGAGGACGAACCGAGCTATACGCGTTCACAAATGTCAAACCGTGCAGAAACAGCCGAGCTTGTTCTTTCAGCTGCCGAATATCTTGACGACGAATATATTACGTCCAAGCTTCTTACCTTGTTCGGCGACGCTGACAAGATAAGCGACGTATTAAAGCGCAAGGATGCAGAAGCGGCTGATCGATACAAGCAGCAGGCTCTTGAGCTTGAAAAGCTAAAAAACGAGAAACAAAACGAGCCAAACGGCACGCAAGACGAGGACACAAACGAGGAATCGAGTGCAGAGGAATAATAACAGATGGCAGACAAAGCACACATTTTAACTGACGAAAAATTAGAGCAAATGGAGAAGCATTTGTCTGCCGTTTATTCTGACGCGCTCAAAGACGTACAGAAAAAGGCTGACGAATATTTTTCGAAGTTTGAAGAAGCGGATAAAAAGAAGCGCGATCTTTTAGAAAAAGGCAAGCTGAACGATACAGAATATAAGCAGTGGCGAAAGAACAAGATCCTTTACAGCAAACGTTTTACCGAGCTTAAAGAAGAAATTTCAAAACAGCTTTTAAACGTAAATCAAACGGCACTTGCATACATAAACGGACAGCTTCCCGAAGTCTATGCGCTGAATTACAACGCTCTTAAAGGTGATCTGAAAGAAATCAAGGGATATTCTTTCACTCTGACAGACGCCGACACGGTCAAAAATTTAGCTCAGGCGGACAAAAGCCTTTTGCCCTACAAAGAGATAGACCCCGCTAAAGATATCCCGTGGAATATGAAAAAAATCAATTCTGAGGTGCTTCAAGGAATTGTCCAAGGCGAAAGCGTTTCGGACATTGCCAAAAGGCTGAGGAATGTCGAGGAAATGAACAAGGTTGCCGCGATCAGATCGGCGCGGACTATTGTAACGGGCGCGGAAAATAAAGGGCGGGTAGATAGTTTTCACAAGGCAGAGCAAGACGGAATAATCATCGAAAAGGAATGGCTCGCCGCTATCGACGCACGAACAAGACATTGGCACGCTGAATTGAACGGGGTAACAGTTCCTATTGACGAGCCATTTCACAGTGAGTACGGAGATATTATGTATCCCGGCGATCCATCCGCCGACCCCGCAAACACCTATAACTGTCGGTGTTCTATGCGAAGTATGATTAAAGGATTTAAGAAGGTGAGTAAATGAGTTACACATACCAAGACAACACAAAAGAAGTCCTCGCTGCGCTTGAACGTGCGAAAAAGCGCGGTCTTGAAGCTATCGGTCTGACCGCCGAGGGTTATGCAAAGGCAGAGCTTTACGAGGGGCACGGATTAGACACAGGCAGACTTCGTAACAGCATAGCGCATACTGCGGACGAAGACGCGGCGTACATCGGTACAAACGTTGAATACGCGCCTTACGTCGAACTTGGTGCAAGAGGGCGAGCGCCTATTCACTTTTTAAAAAAATCCGCCACCGAGCATACACCCGAATACAAACAACTGATGGAAGAATCAATGAAGAACGCATAAGGGTCACCGCCCTATGCGTTCTTTTTTGCGAATAGATATCAATTCTTTTTGATATACTGTTCTCAACAAGGTTAAAAGGAGGTTTACTGCGACGGAACAAAGCCGATACGACGATATCAAAGCTCTTTTACAAGATGCTGAAATGATAGACAAAATATGTAAAACCATATCTGCGGGTGATCGCGTTGAGATAGTACCCTCTAAAGACGGTGTTAAAATACTGCGAGTTCGCAAAAACGAACTGAATACACAATCCTCGTCTTAAACGTTAGGCGAGAAGAGCTAAGCGGAGCTGATTTACTACGGTAAGTCGGCTCTTTTTTTTATTTTAAAAATAATCAAACGGCAATGAAACGCCGCCGATGAAAAGGAGATTGTTATATATGGCATTCACAAGAGAATTTATCCGAAGACTCGCAAAGGAGAGCGATGTCGAACTGCCGAAGGAATTCATCGACAGTATTATTTCGGAACACACAACAGCGAGAGATGCTTATTCCGAAGAACAGGTAAATCAAGCGCTCGAAAACAACAAGCCGTCAAACGTCAGAGTGGAAGATACTGACGAGTACAAGGCTCTTAAAAAGAGATTTGATGACTTCAAGACCGAAACAAGCGCAAAGGAAACACGCCAAGCAAAGGAACGCGCCGTACGCGAATTTTATAAGGCTGTCGGCATTTCCGAAAAGCGTATTGATACGGTCCTCAAGGTAACAAATCTTGACGATTTTGAAATTGACGCAGACGGCAAGCTTGTCGATGCTGATAAGCACGAAAAAACGGTCAAATCCGAGTGGTCAGATTTCATAGAAACTACTACGACAAAAGGTGCGAACACCGCAACACCGCCCGCAAACAACAGCGGCGAATCTGTTAAGACGAAGGAAGAAATCTACAAAATGGAAAACGGCAGATATGTTCTTTCCGCTTCTGAACGTCAGGCAGAACTTGCAAAACTTTATCAATCAGAGAAAGGTAATTAATTAATATGGCAGGAGTAACTATGACTACAGACTTTTCTGTAGAAGCAAGAAGAAGTGATTTTGTAACATCGTTCGCGCAGAACTGGAATGCTCTGCGTGAAATTATGGGCGTAACACGTCCCATCAAGAAACAGCCCGGTACAGTTCTTAAGTCGTACCGCGCATCTCTCACCCTTGAAGACGGAAACGTTGCAGAGGGAGCAGAAATTCCGCTCTCCAAGGCAAGTGTAACCGAAGTAGCACACGCTGATCTTGTTATCAAGAAGTACGGCAAGGCTATTACAATCGAAGACGTTGACAAGTACGGTGAAGAAGTAGCTATCGAGCTTACCGACGAAGCGTTCAAGAACGAACTTCTCGGAGAAGTTCTCGGTGGTTTTTACGAGTTCGCTCTTACAGGTGAGCTTACCGACGAAGCAACAGACTTTCAAGCAGGTGTTGCACTCGCAATCGGTTCTGTAAAGAACAAGTTCAAGACAATGAGAAAAGACGGATCGAGAGTTGTAGTATTCGTAAACACTCTTGACGCTTATAAGTATCTCGGAGTAGCTTCCATCGGCACACAGACAGCTTTCGGCATTGAATATCTCAAGTCCTTTATGGGCGCTGAAACTATGATTCTCGCAGGTGACGACGATATCCCCTCGGGCAAGATCGTTGCTATTCCTGTAAATAACATTGTTGACTATTACGCAGACCCCTCAAGCTCTGCGTTTGCAAGAATGGGTCTCCGTTACACCGTTGACGCTGACGCTCCTATGCTCGGATTTGCTATCGAAGGAGATTATTCTACCGCTACCGGAGTAAACTGGGCAATTATGGGACATAAGCTTTGGGCAGAGTATCTCGACGCTATCGCAGTCGTTTCTGTAGACGCTGAAGCATAAAAACAGCAAGAAAGGGGGCGGTGAATAATGCTTGATCAAATTTGCGGCGAGATCCGCAATTACTTTGTAAAAGAGATCCGCACGGGCGCTTTTGCAATTAAAGACGGTGTTATGTCACCGTCCGACTTTATCCAAGAGGGACAATATTACCGAATCGTCGGTTCCGTCTTTAACGACGGTGTTTATCAGCACCCCACAGCTGTTCTTACCGACGAAACATTTGACGGGGCGGTTTGGGCAATGGCGATACCTCCTGCGCTTATTGCCCTTTCCGAAGAAATTAAAAGCTACAGCCAAAGCGAAGCGGGCAAACCGTCTGCATATACAAGCGAAAGCTTCGGCGGATACACTTACAGCAAAGCGACAGATGCAAGCGGAGCTCCCTTGACTTGGCAAAAAGTATTTTCAAAACAGCTTAACAGATGGAGGAAGATATGAGCCTGCTTTCACAAGCTATGACACCTTGTGTGTTTCTTGAAAAAACAAAAAAGCCTGACGGCGAAGGAGGCTTTATAAACACTTGGGCAGAAGGCGCAGAATTCGATGCCGCTATAACCTTTGACACCTCAATAGAGGCGCGCATAGGCGAAAAGCAAGGTGTTACAAGTCTTTACACGGTAACCACCGTCAAGGGGATTGCACTTGAATACCACGATGTGTTCAAAAGGCTTTCAGACGGCAAAATCTTCCGTGTAACGTCCGACGGCGACGATAAACAAACGCCTGTATCAGCCACGTTCAGCTTCTTGCAGGTGACAGCGCAGGAGTGGATACCGGTATGACAAAAACGGCAGCTTTGTTTAATTTTTGGTCTTCGTTCGGCTTAAGGGCTTATGAAGAAAATTCAGTGCCTACGGGAGAAGACGCTCCCGAATTTCCTTATCTTACCTATTCGGTGGCAACGGGCAGTTTGGGCGCAGAAATCGCGCTCTCTGCGAGTCTTTGGTATCGTTCGCCCTCTTGGGTTGAAGCTAACGGAAAAGCGCAAGAGATAAGCAAATTTATCGGTTACGGAGGCACTGTAATACCGTGTGACGGCGGTGTTATATGGCTCAAGCGCGGAAGTCCGTTTGCACAAAGTATGGGCGACGAATCGGACTCTTTTATCAAACGAAAATACTTAAATATCACAGCCGAATACTTAACGGCTGATTAACGAAAGGAAAAGACGAATTATGTGGAAAGCTACAAAAATTTCTGCGGATGCTGCACAAAAAATGCAGGTCAACGCAGGACTGCTTCTCAATAGATTTAACGTTTCAAATCCCGTTGAACCCGCAGACGAAGATATCGTTTGCGAGACTACAGGCGATTATTCCATAACGTGCGTTCCAGAAACGTCGGATTTTTTTGAAGACGTAAACAACGCACCGACCAACTCAAAAGAAGGAAAGCGCATAACCGGGTGGACTTGCGGTCTGAGTATTACCGCTCTTTCAGTAACAGAGGAAACTCTCAAGTTTTCTCTCGGTGCAAGTGAAATCGGCGACGACGGCGGAATAAGACCGCGTAGACAGTACAAGATGGAAGACTTCCGTTCGCTGTATTGGATTGGCGATATGATCGACGAAAACAAGCTGTTCGCGGTTGTTATGGATGACACCGTATCTACAGGCGGTCTTTCTTTTACATCGACCAATAACGGAAAAGGCGGTCTTGCGCTTGAACTTTCACCCCACGCAACGATCGCAAATATAGACAAAGTTCCTATGGCATTTTATATTCTCGAAAAAGTGGAGGCTTGAAGCATTGAAAAAACTATCTGATTTCAAAGACGAGGCGGCGATCGTAGTTGTTGCGGAGCTCCTCTCTCCCATTATGACGATTTTTACGAATCCAAAAAATCAAGAACTCAAGAACGAAAAGAGCGCTTTTGCAATGTTCGGAGGATTTTTCAAAAACTCCCCTCGTGCGATGATGGATATCTTCGCCATACTCAGCGAGGAAGACCCCGCTACATACCATTGTGACGGTATTGATGTCGCAAAGAACATCGTAAGCCTTGTTTCGGATCAGAAGCTTATCGAGCTTTTTGTCTCGCAGGGGCAGACGGGGGATGCGATATCCTCTGCCTCTGTATCGGAGAATACCGAGGAATAAACAATCTTAATATTTTTATGCGGTATGCTTTCGCACGCTACAATCAACACAAGCGTGATGTGGCGTACCGCATTTATGTTACTGATTGTTTACGCATTGTTTGCGAAAATACTGCTAATTTGGGAGGCGGTTCACAAGTAACCGTCCGATTTGCAGACATAATAGATCCCAAACCGCAGAAAGAATACGTTCCGGGCGAAACGAAAACGCGCATCCGGAACAAGCTACGGGAAGGGAGGTAGCAAATGAATTTATTTGAGCTTTTTTGCAAAATCGGAGTCGAAGACAACGCAAGTAAAGCAATAGCTAACATAAGCGAAGGACTCGGTAACGGGTTGAAAACGGCGGCGGGAATTGGCACTGCCGCAGTTGCCGCCATCACTACTGCGGCAACTGCTATGACCACTGCGTTTATAAAAGGTAGTTCCGAGCTTGCACAATACGGCGACAACATTGATAAAATGTCCCAAAAAATAGGAATTTCAGCACAGGCATATCAGGAGTGGGATTTCATAATGCAACACAGCGGCGCGTCCGTTGATAGTTTGCAGATGGGCGTAAAAACTTTGTCGCAAAAAATGGAAAAAGCCTCCGAAGTTATAAATGAAACAATAATGGCGGATCAAGAACTTGAAAATCAGTTTCTTAGTGGAACAATTTCATTAGATGAGTACAACCAAAAATATGAAGAACTATATCAATCCGCATATAAGGACATTGATGCCTTCAGACAACTTGGTTACTCAATGAACGATCTGATGTCTTTTACAAGCACTGAAGAACTTTTGAGCGATGTTATATCAAGGCTTCAAGGAATGGAAGAAGGCACCGAAAGAACCGCGCTTGCGACAGAATTATTAGGCAGAGCCGGAATTGAACTCGGAGCATTATTAAATACATCTGCAGAAGACACCGAGGCTATGAGGCAACAAGTGCACGAATTGGGCGGTGTTATGTCGAATGAAGCAGTTAAAGCGGCGGCCGCGTATCAAGACAGTTTGCAAAATATGCAGACCGCTTTTTCAGGTGTTCAGCGTGGCCTGATGTCAGAGTTTTTGCCGTCGATGGTTTCTGTGATGGACGGTCTTGCTTTGATTTTTAGCGGTAATGACAGTGGAATTGCCAAAATCTCCGAAGGTGTAAATCAATTTACGGACAAATTGATGGAATCCATTCCTAAAATTTTTGAATTAGGAGAGGGCATTCTTTCAAGCCTTGCTGCTGCCATATTGGAAAACCTGCCTACATTAACATCTACTGCAAGCACGGCTATTGTAACTTTGGTCAGCGGAATAACATCAGCCGCACCGCTTTTGGCGCAATCTGCGATAGATATAATTGAAAGTTTAGTTGACGGGCTGACAGGGGACAATTTACAGCAAATAATGTCGTCTGCTGTTTCACTGATTGAAACTTTGGCAAACGGAGTTTTATTGATGCTGCCGAAAATCATTGCTCTCGGTCTTGATTTAATTGTATCTTTGGCGACAGGAATTGCCGATAGTTTACCTACACTTATACCTACGATAATAAGTGTAATTTCACAAATTGTTGATACGCTCACAAACCCCGAAACACTTACAGCATTGCTTGATGCGGGAATTGCGATTCTTGAATCACTTGTGGTTGCCCTTGTGGATAATTTACCGCTTTTGATCGATGCGGCAATATTGCTGATAAACAATCTTGTGGACTTTATTCTCGACCCGGAGAATTTGAAAAACTTGCTTGAAATGGCAATACTTATAATACGGGAAATTTCCGAAGCCCTTGTGTCGGCTATTCCTCAATTAACTGACGCTGCGGTCGAACTTATTTTAAAGCTTATAGAATTTATCACAGCCCCCGAAAACTCAGAAATGTTGATTGCTATGGCTGTCGAACTGGTAGCGGCTGTTGCAAAAGGACTTGTTCAAGCAGTCGGGTCTTTAATGTCTGCAGGAGTTGAGCTCATCGGTGGCATTATAACCGGCATAAAAAACGGTGCAAAAAACTTTTCGACTTTGGCAGGCGATGTGATAAAAACGCTACTTGACAAATTCAAGGAAAAAGTCGAGAAAATCAAAGAAATCGGCTCGAATATCGTAGCCGGCATCAAAGAGGGTATCAAAAAAGCTTGGAACAATCTCACCGAGTGGTTTAAGGGCCTCTTCGGAGACATCATCAGCATAGCGAAAAAAATTCTCGGAATTGCATCGCCCTCGAAAGTGTTTAAAGAAATAGGCGGATTTACTGCGGAAGGCTTCGGAGTCGGATTTGACAATGCTTTCAAGTCGGTCAAAAAGGATGTGGAAGACTCGCTCTCCTTTGACAACGTTTCTATCGGCATTTCCTCTTCGGTAAAATCAAAGAGTGGAGTCGTAACAAACGATAGACAGAGAGCCTCGGTCAGCGTAATACAAAACATTTACAGCGAAGCAAAAACAGCAGCAGACCTTATGCAAGAGGCTCTGTACGAGCAAGAAAAGGCGGTGTTCTTAGGTGTATAGTGCAGTTTACATAGCCGACAACGGCGGTAAATACGTTTTTGGCAGAGACGGAACAACTATGTTCGATATGGATGTCGGAAATGGCGTATCGGTCAATCTCGGCACGTCTCAAGGCTTCTCTCAGATTGGTGAGACTATCGAGAGTCAAACCGTCTCGGGACGCGTTATAAGCGTATCGGGCGTTGTGTACGGTGACGTATCGGAGCGTAAGAGGACTATGCGCAAGGTGATAGCGCCGTTCACAAGCGGACGGCTTGTATTTGAAGGAACGCATTATACGCGCGTAACCGTTAAAGCCGCGCCGACCTTCTCACCCGTGAAGGATGACGGCCGTTTCTCACTTCAGTTTTTCGCGCCCTTCCCTTTCTTCTACAGCATAGATACAAAGGGCGTATCGATTGGCGGCGTTGCGCCTCTGTTCAGTTTTCCTGTAAATTACGCTCAGCCGCATCGGTTCGGAGAAAAAGCGGGAGAAAGATACACAAACGTTGTCAACTCGGGTGACGTCAAAGTACCTTTCAGCGTATATCTTCAATCTTCAGGTATTTCAAGCAATATTTACATTGCAAACCTTGAAACATTTGAATTTCTCAAGATAAACGGAACGCTGAGCGCGGGTGATACGATAAACATATACCGCGACGATCAGAACGTACTGCGCGCCGAGCTTCAAGCCGATGGAAAATTACAGGACGTTATATCTTGGATAGACGAGGGCTCTTCCCTGTTTGAGCTTAACGCGGGTGACAATCTGATACTTGCTACAGACGACGAGGGCGGCGCGAACCTTACAACGCGATTTACTTATAATCCTGCGGTGGTGGCACTTTATGAATCTTAATTTATACGACCAAAATCTTAACAGAATAGCGATCATAGGCGGGCAGTATATCTCCTGCCTATGGTCGGAAGGCTATAACACGGTGGAGAGTTTCTCTCTTGAGCTTATAGCGACACAGGAATACAAAAAGAAAGTGCGTCCCGATTGTTATGTCGGGCGCAATGACAGAAAAACTCTTATGGTGATCAAGGGAGTACGCATTGCCGACGGAAAGATCGTAGCGACAGGCAAGCAAGCCTCGAGGGTGCTTGATGACGTTATTTTTGTGGGCACAATTCAAAAGGGCGCACCGATCGACACGGCATTAAAGGAAGCCTACGACACTACAAGCAAATATCACAACGTAGAGGTCGCAGAAGGCAGTACGGGCGTTGTGTACAGCCATCAGATCAGCAACAAATCAATGCTTGAGCTTTACAAAACGACGTGTCAAGAGACGGACACGGGATTTCGCGTTGTGAGAAACGGAAATACTGTTGTAACCGAGCTTTACAGACCCGCAAAGAATCCGAATTTGGTGTTTGCGGAGAAATACGGCAACGTCACGGTGGACGAAATATCGCTGTCTACAGAGCCTTATAAGAATTACTGCATCGTTCTGGGTGCGGCAAACGAAAACGGGCGTGTGCGCGTGGATATTGATGCCACGGGCGGTGCAGAACGGCGCGAGATGATAATAGATGCGCGAGACCTTTCAAAAGAGGACGGAGAAAGCGACGAAAGCTATCTCGAACGGCTCACGGCGCGCGGATATGAAAAGCTTCTTGATGCACAGCAGACCTTTGCCGCCGCATTTACCCCTCTTGCAAAGGATTTCGGCACAAAATACGATCTCGGCGACATTCTCACCGTGTATTTACCCGATTACGGTCTGAATCTTGAAGCAAGAGTCGCGAGATTTACACAAAAATCACAAAACAACCGCACCGACACTACTGTTGACGTCGGGCAAATAACGATAAAGAGGAGATAACGAACAAAATGATAACTTATCCACTCAATAACATTCTGTATCAAGCAGAGGATGCAGAGCTTTTCCATTGTACACGCTCAAGCGGTGTGTTTACAGACGGAGATTTTTCCCACCTAATAACGGGTGCAGACAATAACATAACCATTCAAGAAGGAATAGGATGGATCAGAAACAGCCGTTTTTCGGGTAAAGTGATCGCACTCAAATCGTCCGTACTGCTTGAACTTGGTATAGCTGATTCGCTTCATCCGAGAATCGATGCGGTAGCGATCCAGTTTGACGCAACGCAGAACAAAACTCAAGTTATAATAAAACAAGGCACGGCAAGCGCAACACCCACACCGCCCGAGGTTGTAAGAACCGAATCGCTGTACGAGCTTCATATTTACCACGTACTGCGACAAGTCGGAAGCGTAACAGTAACACCCTCGGACATCACGGACGTGCGCCTCAACCCCGATTATTGCGGTCTGATGGCTGACAGCGTAACGCATATCGATACGTCTGCAATATGGGCGCAGATCGACTCTCTTATAAAGGGTGCTGACGAGCGCATTGACGAATCGATAAAGGACCACCTTCAAGAAGCCAAAGACAGCGGAGAATTTGACGGCGTAAGCGTCGTCAAAGTAGAACAGACAAAAACCTCGATTGAGGACGGCGGAGAAAACGAGATCACCGTCACGCTCAGCGATAGTCAGAGCTTCAAATTTGTTGTTAAAAACGGCGCAAAAGGCGCGAAGGGTGATAGGGGCGTCGGCGTGGATTCGACCGTTCTGAACGAAGATTTCACGCTTACAATAAAGCTTACCGACGGCACGTCTTACACCACGCCGAGTATACGCGGCGAGATCGGTAAAACCGGTAACGGAATAACGGGTGCGGTACTTAATGCCGATTATACTCTGACGCTTACCTTTACCGATAACACAACCTATACTACGCCGAGCATCAGAGGCGCAAAGGGCGCGGACGGTGTAAGTATAACCTCCGTGTCACAGACCACGACGGCAAGCGGTGACGGTGGAACGAACGTTATTACCGTTGCATTGTCAAACGGACAGTCGAGTACATTCCAAGTCAAAAACGGAACCAAAGGTGCTACGGGCGCACCCGGCACGACCGACTTCAATCAGCTTCAAAACAAACCTAACACCAAAACGTGGACTCTCACATATGAAGACGGCTCTACCGAAACAATCGAGGTGTATGTCAAATGAGTGTTGATACATCAAAAATCACAGGTTGGAGTGATTCAATAAGGGGCAACGTAACGCAGATAACCGATGCAAGCGGTAGGGTGATTTGGAGTGCGTTTGACGGTTTTGTGTATCTGCGACCGAGTGCAGACATTTCCGTGGATAGCACGCTAACGCTTACCCCGTCTGATGCAACGGCGGCATATCTGCTCATTAATGAGGAAGTTTGTGACGGTGAAGCGACAACCATCGGAATCAGCCAGACGGTATCCAGAGGAAGTGCTGTGTTTAGTCTTGATGGGAATGTTCCGAAAAATATTACTCGTGCTACGGATATTTATGCGGTCTTAAGTTGCTATATAGATATGACTAAATACTCGTCTTTGACGGTGTATATAACCGTGAATGATACAACCGAATATTTGTTTAATCGCCCTTATCAAAATACGAGCTACGACCCACAGCAAGTCTATGTAACTTATAACAACAGCGCAGGAACATTAGCAACCGTAGACGATATGCTTGCTGAAATAAACGCCTATATATCTGCGAACGGCGTACTACCCGATATTAAATTGGAATTTCGTATCGAGGTCGATAGCGATGATGGGGCAAAGAGCGATGACATTATCAAAGTTTCTCAAGCCTATGTCGTTATCGAATGTGAATAAGAAAGGAGTGATTGACTATGAGTAATATACTGAAAGCCATCGAAAAAGAAAAAGAGTACCTTTCTTATCGTACGAATGGCGAAGAACCTTTTCACCTTGTAGATGCTGTTAAAGAATGCGGTTTTAATAGCCTTGATGATTATTTTACCGCAAAAAGAAGGCTTGAAATCCGCAAAATGGATGTTATCAAAGTAAAAAGCAAAGAAGCAACAGCGACAATTCAAGATTTTATTGTAAACCAAAAGCACGGCTTTGCTTACTGTGTTCACGATGAAAAGTCTATTTTTATCAACAATCCCGATAATATTAACGAAGATGCTTGCACGGAATACGGCTATATTGTGCTTGATACTCAGCACACAGGCGGTGCGGTTGTAGTCAATAAGGGAGATATCAGCGTAGTCTATTTTGGAGTGGTCGGAAATGTGGTTATGAAGGACTTTGCTATGTATTTGATTGACAGATACAAGGAAAGAGGACTGAACGCCACCTATGAGGACAATGATATTCTCATTGACGGCTACAAAATCAGCGGACTAAGCGCAACACCTTATGGTCACATTCAGTATTCGACCATTCATATTGGCATCAACACAAATGTTGACCACATCAAAGCAATTTGCAAAAAGCCTATGAAGAAAGTTCCGAAAGGTCTTTCCGAGTACGGCATAACCACCGAGGAAGTTGAAAAAATGTTTTTGGATTTTTGCGGATGGGATGAATAATGCGAATTATTAACCACAAGACAATGATAAAATAAAAAACAAGAAAGGTACGGTAAATTATGAAACTTTCAAACAAACAGTATGACGTTATTAAGGCGATAGTGGCGGTCGTAATTCCCGCTACAAGCACTTTTTATTTCGCTCTTGCGACTATATGGGGGTTTCCTTATGGAGAGCAGATACTCGGCACGCTTGCGGCCGTTGAGACATTTCTCGGTTCTCTCCTTCATTCCAGCTCTGCGAAGTATAAAAAGTTAACTAAAACCAAGACGGAGATCTCCGAAGCGGAAAGTAAAGGAGAATAACCGATGATAATCGTAAAAAACCTTATTGACCCGTCAAGATACGATTTGAAATGTCCGTATGAAATGACACCCGAATTTTACGTCGTACATAACACAGCAAACGACGCTACCGCACGAAACGAGATCGCATATATGAAACGAAATGACAGCAGCACTTCTTTTCACTATGCAGTCGACAATAACGAAATAGTTCAAGGCATACCCGAAAACCGTAATGCTTTCCACGCGGGAGACGGACGCAACGGCGACGGAAACCGTAAAGGAATTTCGATCGAGATTTGTTACTCAAAGTCGGGCGGGTCGCAGTTTATCTCTGCGGAAAAGAGGGCGTCGAAATTTATCGCACAAGGTCTCTTTGAGCGAAAATGGGGAATTGACCGCGTTAAGAAACATCAGGACTTCTCGGGTAAATATTGCCCTCACAGAACGCTTGATATGGGTTGGGTGCGTTTCCTTGATATGATAGAAGACGAACTGTACAAGCTCAAGAGCGTGAGTGTCTTAGAGTGGCAGACCGCCGCCATAGCCGACGGATTCAAACCTCCTAAATACTTCCCGAAACACGGGGCAGACGGAATATGGGGATCTGAGTGTGAAAGCGTTGCAAAAGCCGCGGTTTGTAAATATAGATTTTTAAACTACAAGTATAAAAATCTTGTAAAGATCATTCAGCGAGTGGTAGGAACGGACGTTGACGGCAAATTCGGCGCAGCCACCAAGAAAGCGGTTATTGCGTTTCAGAATCTGCACGGTCTTAAGCCCGACGGCGTTGTAGGCATTAACACTTGGAAAGCTATTTTGAATGTAAAATAACTTGACAGAGAAAGGAATGTACTACAATGGAAGATAAAGAAATAGAAAGACTCAAAGAGATCTTTGTTACACGGCGCGAGTGCGACAAACGTGATCACATAAACACCGAACATTTCGCCAACCTCGAAATAGCTATGGCGAGGATAGGAACTAAACTCTCTATTATGATGGGAATTCTCGGTGGTATAGGCGTTGCGGTCGCCGCCGCTGTTGTAAAAATCATTTTCGGAGGATAAAAAATGCCTGATTGTAATAACTGTTTTGCAAATTGTAAGGAAAGTAAGGAAAAAAAAGAACCCGTTGCTGTTCCTTACATAGTATATGAAGCCGCTCTTTACAGAGCCGAAAGGCGAGAAAAAAGATGGATGTTAACAAGTTTTGCCCTGATTGGTATAGTTTTTGCTATTATAATCGGTTTTTTGTTTTTTAATTGAAAGAGGTAGACACTTGAAAGCAACAGAATTCGATCTTTCGCGAAGCCAATGGGAAAATCTCATTGACGAATGGGTGTTTTCTGAAAGAGACCGAGCAATTTTAAAAAGAAGATTGCTCGACGGAATCACGTTTGAAATTCTTGCTGATGAATTTAATTTATCAGTTCCGCAAACAAAAACAATCGTATATAAATCTCAAACCCGAATTTTCAAACATTTATAATACTAAATACATATAAAATACAGCCTTTTACTTTATTGTGAAAGGCTGTATTTTTGTTATAATAGAATCATGAAAAACGATTTTTTTAAAAGCGAATCCGAACGAACCACCGTTTATTCCGATTCGTACGACAATGACGCTTTTTTAAACGAAAGCTTTATATCGGGTTATGCACCTAAGCAGTCGCCCACGCCCTTTACAAAGAAATCGGAGGTGTTATTTCCGTGGGAATATTCATCAGCGAAAACGCAAACCCAATAAACAAACGCATCGGAGATTGCACCGTCCGAGCCATTTCAAAGGCGCTTGGGCAAGATTGGGAAAAAACATACGCGGATCTCTCGCTTCAAGGCTTTATGCTGTACGATATGCCCTCTGCTAATCACGTATGGGGGGCTTATCTCAAAAGCAAAGGATTTAGACGAGCAGTCATTCCCGACGAGTGTCCCGATTGTTACACCGTCCGAGATTTCTGCACAGATCATCCCACAGGATGCTATGTTTTGTCCATTTCCGGACACGTAGTGGCAGTTGTTGAAGGTAATTACTACGACACGTGGGACAGCGGAGACCAAATACCTCTCTACTATTGGTACAAAGCAAATGAAAATTAAATATTCCCTATCTGAATAGGCAGACAGGAAGGACCAAGCGGGGTCAAGATGTTTAAAACATCTTGACTCTTTATTTTTTTACAGAAAAGGAAGGAAATCACAATGGCATACGGAAATTATGCACCATTTTACAGACCCAATTATTACCCCGCACAACAGCCCATGCAAACACCGGGTCTATTTGACAATCCAATGCAGTACGGACAGCCTTATCAACATCCGATGCAAGCACCAACAATACAGAACCCGCAGGCACAACAGTCTGTAAATGATATGATATGGGTTCTCGGAGAAGTCGAGGCTACAAGTTATCCCGTAGCTCCAAACAACACCGTTGTTCTTTGGGACAAGGATCAACCCACGATATTTATCAAATCGGTGAATGCTCAAGGCGTGCCCGCTATGCGCGTTCTTGATTATACCGAACGCAGCGCAAGCCCTCAAAAAACGCCCACAGAGCACGTTTGCAAGTGTGGGAATAACTTTGTGAGCAAAGAAGCATTTAAGGCGTTAGAAGCTCGTTTTAACGATCTAACAGCAAAATTTGACGCACTTTCAAATTCTAACACAGTAAAGGACGACGAAATAAATGGCTAACCCTCTTTATAATTCTTTAGGTAAACAGCAACCGCTTAACGACGGCGGACTTTCTGACTTCATAAATCAAGTAAAACAGGCACAGGAAACATTCAGAGGCAATCCGCGCGAAGAAGTACAGCGTCTTTTGAACAGCGGGGCTATGACTCAACAGCAATTCAATCAATATTCTCAAATTGCCAATTCAATAATCTCTCTTATGAAAAAATAACGGCTTTAATCGGGTGCACACGATTTAGCATATATTTTAATTTTAAACAAATGAAAGGAAAAAACAAAACATGTCACTTACAACTTCTGAAATGACACCCGCTGACTTTGCTGCAGTATGCGGAAACGGCCGCAGTAATGACGGCTTCGGCTTCGGCGACGGCAACGGAGCGTGGTGGATAATTATTCTTCTTCTCTTCGGTTGGGGCGGAAGAGGCTTTGGCGGCCAAGGCTTTGGCGGAAGCAATGGCGGTGGTGGCGGCGTAGGCGAAAACTATATTCTTGCTACTGACTTTGCAACCATCGAAAGAAAACTGGATGGAATCAACAACGGCATATGCGACGCAACATTCCAATTAACTAACACTCTTAATTCAAATTTCCGCAATGTTGATAACGCAATTTCTACTCTCGGTTATCAGGCATTGCAGAACACCAATGGAATTCAGTCACAGCTGGCAGATTGTTGTTGCAAAATTGAGGGCGGCATAGAAAGAGGCATTACACAGGGTATTATGAACACCAATCTTCTTGACCGCAGAATTAGTGACTGCTGCTGCGACATCGAAAAGATGAACATGCAGAACAGATTCGATGCTCAGGCGTACAACTGCAACACTCTTCAGGCAATAGACAAGCTTGGCGACAGAATCATTGATTATATGTCTAACGAAAAAGTTCAGGCACTCCGCGACGAAAATCAGGCACTTCGCCTCCGCGCTTCTCAGGCTGACCAAAACGCTGTCCTTCGCGCGGCTATTGATGCAAGCACTGCGGAAATTATACGCCGCACAGGTAATGATTGCCCCGTACCCGCATACGTCGTGAACGGTCCTACACCTATCAATTTCCCGACAAATTGTTGCGGACAGGTGCAGTTTGCGAACAACGGTTGCGGCAACGGTTGCGGCGGATTCTAAAAAATCAATAGATAAAAGATTGACTACTTTCGCTTTTGGCGGATGTTCGGACGATAAAGTTACTGTCCGATAATGACTTTCGGGGAGTAAATGGGCAAAGGTAGACGTTTACTCCCCTCTATTTTTAATTATGAAAAGGAGAAAATATTTATGGCAGCTGAATACAGTTACCCCCTTCTGCAAACAGTTGCAGAAGATGAAAACGTGCTTTTTCTTGACGGCGATAGAGCGTGTAGAAAAGGCTTTATAACTCACAGAAGCGGCGCAGGTGTCTTTCGTTTGAAAGGCGCAGAAAACGCTTGTAAAACAATATTTCGTGTTACCTTCAACGCAAATATAGCAGTAGCGGAAGGCGGCACCGTTGGTCCTATAAGCGTAGCGTTGCAAGAGGACGGAGAAACCTTGCAGAATGCGGTCGCAACGGTTACCCCTGCGGCTATTGGCGATTTCTTTAATGTTTCTCTTAGCACCTTTGTATCTATCCCTTGCGGTTGTTGCGTAACCGTTTCGGTTGAAAATATCAGTGATGGCACGGCCATTGATGTTACCAATGCAAACATCATATTCGACCGTATAGCATAAGAAAGGAGAAAACAGAATGCATAAAATCAAAGAAATGCTCATGAAGGAGCTTTATGAGTATGAAGACAAAGCAAAAAAGATGAACGGCGGAAAGATTTCAGCAGGCGATCTTGAAACGTTACATAAACTGACAGACACCGTCAAAAACATCGGCAAAATTGAAATGCTCGAAGAAGGCGGATACTCCGAAGACAGCCGATATATGGGAGAGGGTCGTATTTATGGCACTTCGTATGACAACGGCTCATCTTATGCTCGTGGTAGGGGCAGAAATGCAAGACGCGACAGCATGGGAAGATATTCGCGCGAGGGCGGTTACTCGGAAGAAGGTTATTCCGAAGAGGGCGGTTCTTCTTATGCAGGAGGCGGTAGCGGCGGAGGACGTGGAAATCAAGGCGGTTCACGCGGTGGGACAGGCGGACGCGGATACTCGAGAGAGAGTGCAAAAGACCATTTGATAAACAAAGCAGAAGAGATGCTTGAAATGGCACAAGACCCGAGAGAACGCAAAGCTATCGAAAAATTCATACGCGAACTCGAAGACGATTAAAGGGTGATATAAAATGATAACCGAAAAAGAACTTTTACAAGCAATACAAGAATGCGAGTCAGAGCCTACTACAATGGCCAAAATAGCGAAGCTTGCAGACTTTTATATAATATACGACCATCTTTTTGGCGCTTCAAATTATGAAACGGAGCACATTTCAGATACAGGTGAAAGAAACGAAACAATCTATGTTTCAGGTGATTCGGAATTTCTCCGCACAATAAACGGAAAGAAATCGGATAAAGTATGGTCGGTAATTGACGAACTTGTTTCGGTTATTCAGGTTATAAATCCAAGATTATATAACGGTGTAATCAGAAAGCTCGATGAATAACAAAAGAGAGGGATATCCCCTCTCTTTTGTTTTGCTAACGTTGTTAGCGTTTTGTTAGCATTTTCAACTCTGCAAAATGCAGTATTTTGCAGAGTTTTGCAAGTGCGCTTGGAAACAAAAAAACCGAAAACACCGTGTTTTTTGCGATGTTCTCGGCTTTTTTAATTACGGAGAAGGAGGGATTTGAACCCTAAACTAATGCGCGAAATTTCCCGAAACTGTGGGATTTTTATAAATTGCGTTAGCAATACGTTAGCAATACATTAGCAATCAGCGCTATTTTTCTCGAAAAACGACTGAAGTTTATCAACGTTTTTAGTGCGCTCAGATTCGGCTATGTGAGTATATATTTTTCTCATTGTACCGAAGTCGGACCAACCTCCGATCTGCATCGCAACAAGTTCCGGAACATCGAGAGAATAAGCAAGAGAAGCAAAACTATGGCGAAGACCGTGTACCCCAACAAGTGGGAGTTCGTTCTGTGCACACACTTTGTTTATCCGCTCGTACATTACGTTATGTGTCATTAAGGTAATTGCGTCGCTCGGGCGGTGGTCTTTTATCGCTTTTTGCAAAGCTTCTGCAAGTTCAGGAATAAATATTGGAACATATCTTGTTGAGGACGCCGTTTTGTTTGTGGTCTTTTTTACAAGGTTATTATTTTCGTCCGGCACGACGGCGCCCGACACTTTTATACGCATGTTTTTTAAATCTATACTACTATATGTCAGCGCGAGTATTTCCGATGTTCTCAAGGACGAAAGCGCGAGAAGCGCGGGAATCTCCACATCAGATCCTTTTATAGCATTTATAAACATGGGTATTTCTTCCGGGGCAAGAAAGGCTCTCTCGTTCTTGATCTTTTGCGGAAGCCTTACGTTAATTTCTTGACCGCCGCATTCTTTAATTACGGAGCGAATAAATCCCCAAGAATTTGAAAGGGTTTTAGGCGAGTAGTGCTTTGCTTCTTCATTACAAACTCTTTGACACACTTGCGCGTTGAGAGTGCTTATTTTCTTCGGCATAAGCTGACTAAATCGATTATCTTGAATTATCCTATACCCTCTTATTGTTGACGGCGAGAGGGTGTTTTTTCGGCTCTCAATATAGAGGTCGATAGCTTGACCGAGTGTAATATTTCCGCCGTCTGAAGTCTGTGCCGCCATCAGACCGCTTTTGTATGCGTATGCTTTTGCTTCTACGACCTCTCGGCGTTCGTGAGTTATAGATATGCTCTTCCCGTCTACACGAAGCTGACACGTATAAGCGCCTGAGGGAAGCTTTCTTATTTTAGGAATTTTCATAATCTGCGATTTTAACCATATATTTACAGCTTTTTGTAAATGTTACAGAGTAAAATTGCTTATAATCTTACAAATGGCTGCAATATTTGTGCTTCCTGTAAATTCGAGCTTTACTTTACCGAGACCGCTGAACCAAAGCTGCAACTCGCTATCAAGGTCAAACACGCCTGCTGTTTCGGTGGAAAATGCTTGGATTTTTGAATAAGGCAAAGAAGTTATGTCCTTTTTCTTTCCTGTAATGCCCTGCACGTTAATGACGAAAATTCTCTTGTTAGTGAACACCACGCCATCACGAACTGTTTTGTATGAGTCGACAATCTCCTCCCCGTTTATGAGAACGGGAGCTACAAGCGAATCAAAAGTTCCTGTTGCGCGCGTCAGTTTGAGAAATGAAGAATTTTGAAAATCAATCATTGTTTAATCTCCTTTTTTATAAAATAATTTTGATTTTATTTTTTGTTAGATTTTTTTAGCCCTGCCCGGTACAATCCGAGCAGCTCATCCTTGAGCGATTCCGCTTGAATTTTAAGCTCTTTGTTTTCCTCGCGTAGCAGATCACACGCAAGCTGAAGAGCCTCAATTTCGATTTTCATGTCCTCGATTAGCTTTGGATTGGCGACGAGGCAGTTTGTGTCCGCAAATATCTGTTGCGGCGTGAGTCCTACTGTTTCTCCCATATCAAAAACCGTTTCAAGGTCGGGCGTTGTTTTACCTGCGAGTGATCTTGCTATGGTTTTTTCTGAAAGACCGAGTTTGGATCTTCTTGCCATTTCTACGGTGGAAATGCCGAGTTTGTTTTTAGCTTCTATAATATTGTCGCGCCACATACCGTGTGTGTCCTTTCGATGTGTATTTTGTGTCTTTTTTTGGGATGTCTGTGTCCGTGATCAGTGTATCAAATGACAGTCGATATGACACAAGTGGGTATTGATTTTTTTACATACCGAGTTATAATTGAGTCATAACCCAAACACAAAAAATAAAATTTAAGGAGCTTATTATGGAACAAGAAACACCCGACACAATCAAGAGAGAGCAGTTAATAGATTTGATCTGCACCAAAATTGACCGCTGTATATTAACAGAAGCCGATATTATGTTCCTACGAAAACAAGCCTTAAAGATAATTACAACTAAATAACTTTATACACAAGGACCGCCGAGAGCGGTCTTTTGTGTTAATTGGTCTGCTTTGACCTCATATACTCATTATATATTGCATTGAACTCCTTCAGTTCATCGGCTGACATTTTGCCGATATTGACAAGGAGTTCTTTTTTATTGTCTGATGCTTTTATAGAGTCTATCTTTCTACCGTTGATACATTTAATTACTTGCGTCACCAAGCCGACCACACAGACGCGCTCGGTTTCGCTCCCTTCAAATCTCATAGGCTGATACATCGGATTTATAGAAATAAGCTCTATCCAACCGGGACCATACTGCACCTTTTTAACGAGTCCGTCATCGCCGTCGACCAAAACGACCGCGATTGCGCCCGGGTCAACGCTGTCCTGCTTGTGTACCTGTATTATATCTCCGTTCTCGATCTTCGGATACATACTATCTCCGCGAACCCTGATACAGATCGTTCCATTTGCTTCGGTAGGATTGGAAAAGTAAACAGGCATATAATCTTCTACATTATTAGAAGCATACGCTCCGAAGCCTGCAGATACAGACTCGAAGAGCGGGACCATATAAACGTTTTGCTGATCGAGCGGCACAAGGTGCTGCTTTGGCTCTTCCCCTCTCGATTCTTCCTCGCCTTTAAGATATTCAACCGACACGCCAAAGTAATCGGCTATTTTTTTTAACGTAACGTCAAGCGGTTTGGCTCCGTTTTTCCAACTGGTTACAGAACCGCGCGATATTTTGAGTTCCGTTGCGACAGCCGTCGGTTTTTTATCATTATCAGAACACAATTTCAAAAAAATATTCCAAAACATTTAAAAATTATTCCTTTCGTCAAAGTTCACCAAATTCATCGGTGTGTTTTTGTAGACTGTTACAAAGTTCATTTTATTCATCAAAATGTATTGACAGAATGAACAGAATGAATTATAATGTAACCACAAGGGCGAGAACTCACCCAATTATAGCAAACAAAAAACGATATGTCAATAGGCAAATCGGAAAGGAGTAAAATGGAACACGTTTTAAGTAACTTCGGAAAGAACATGAAAAAGGCATTGGTCGATAAGGGCATGAAACAATGCGAGCTTGCCGACGCCGTGGGGCTTTCCTTTAACACCGTTTCCAAGTTGGCACGAGGCGAGCAGACACCCGGCGCGGAAACACTTATCAAGATCGCGGACGCACTCGGCGTAACCGTGGACGAACTTATAAAATAAGGAGGAATAAAAATGAAAAAGGCAACATTCAGGTTTTTAGGAACTATATGCGCTATCACGTTCTTTTCGCAGTTTTCCGCGACGAGAGTCGATTCGCTTGTGCCTGTGTTTATAGGTATTGCGGCTATGATAGGCGCGGTTATATGCTTCAGCGTCAGCGATGACTTGCACGAAGAGAAAGGAGCTGACGAAGATGGCAACAGACTTTTATGATGTAGCACTTCGCGACTTCGAAAGAAACGATGCGGTGCGTGAAAGAAGACAGCGACGTCGCAAACGCTGTTATAACTGCGGAGAGCCTATTGAGCAGACACGCGCCCTTCACGTTGCAAAGCATTGGGTATGCGACGACTGCATTGAAGGGTTAATGGAGCGTACCGATTATGATGACGACGAGGACTAAAAGGATAACATATCTTCGGTGGCACTACGCAAGCAAACAAGTGGTCGAGTTTCTTGACGGTACGGCAATCGGATATTACAACATTATCGGCGTTGATGCTGATTCGGGAACTATCGCAATCCGCCCTGCTTGCGCAAAGCCTAAGGTAAAGACAGACGTTCCCTACAAAAAGAAAATCATATCCTACTTATACGACGATATAAGGGATATGAGAAAGGTGGATATATGAGAGCAAGCACAGAAGAAAAAGAATTAAAAGAGCTTACAAAGGAGCTTAGATCGCAGTTCGGATGGTTTGTAAGCAAAAAAGACCTTGCGCGCATCTTTGGCTTTAAGGATGTACGAAGCATAAACGGCATGATACACGAGCTTGATATGTTCGACGATGACCGCAACGGACTCCACCCGCGATACACGACCGAATCATTAGCAAGGTATATGATGAATCACACTCTGAGAGGTGTGGTATGTTAGACAAAAGAAAAAGAGCCGTATTCGTTGGCGCGAACACGACTCAAGGTACATCTGAAAAAACAGAACCGATGTACCTTTATTCTATCACACAAAATTTTAAATGTCAATAGAAAGAGGTAAAAAAATGAACGAAACTTTAACACATTGGAAAAAGCTGACCAATCCCGATTATCTCGGAGCGTATGCACTTGAACCGGGACAGGACCTTATAGTAACTATCAAATCGGTAGCGAATGAGGTCGTTACGGGAACGGACGGCAAAAAAGAAACCTGCTCGGTAATGAGGTTTGCCGAAAACGTTAAGCCGATGGTGCTTAATGCAACGAACTCAAAAACGATTACCAAGCTTCTCAAAACGCCTTACATAGAAAAGTGGGCGGGGCGAAAGATTCAGATCTACGTTGAGAACGGAGTAAAGGCTTTCGGGGACGTTGTTGACGCTCTTCGCATCAGACCTTTCCTTCCCGTTGAAAAGGAACTTGTCTGTGCCGACTGCGGCGGAAAGATCGAAGGCTTCGGCAAGAGCAGTGCCGAGGTAGTAGCGAAGCACACGCTTTCCAAATACGGCAGGATGCTTTGCTCTTCGTGTGCAGGAAAGGCGGCGGAGGCTTCAGCAGGAAGTGACGAGGGGGTTTTATAAATGGGTGTAAACCGTTACAACTATTTTTCCCAAAACAACAACCGAAAATACTGCGGTTCGTCTCAGTTTAAGCAGTTTATGAAATGTCCTGCAAAGGCGATGGCGATCCTCAACGGCGAGTGGGAAGAGGGTGACTCTATTGCTCTGCTTGTCGGATCGTACGTTGATGCTTGGTTTGAGGGAACGCTTGGTGAGTTCAAGGCACAGCATCCGCAGACATTCAAGAAGGACGGAACTCTGAAGGCTGAATACATCCACGCCGAGAAAATCATCGAGCGAATCAGCCGGGACGAGCTGTTTATGAAGTACATGAGCGGACGGAAGCAGGTAATCAAGACAGGACTTATCGAGGGTGAGCCGTTCAAGATCAAGATAGACTCTTACCACAAGGGCAAGGCTATTGTCGATTTGAAGGTGATAAAAGATTTCAAGCCTGTTTTCGACGAGGACAGAGGCGTTCGTGTGCCGTTTATCCTCTATTGGGGGTACGACTATCAGGCGGCTATTTATCAAGCCGTAGAGGGCGAAAAATTGCCGTTCTACATAGCTGCCGTCACCAAAGAAGACGATCCTGATTTTGAGGTTATCAAAGTACCTCAAGCTTGGATAGATAGGGCATACGAAGAGATCCGAAACGAGATCCCCGTTATCGCCGCCGTAAAACGCGGAGAGATCGAAGCGGAGCGCTGTGGCAAGTGCGACTACTGCCGAGCGACAAAGAAGCTGACGAGAGTTATCTCGGCAGATGAACTTGAATTTGATTGATTTCGCGCTTGGTGGTTCGGACGTTCTCAAGACTTGAGGGTTTCCGAATTGTCAAGTGTAAATAAGGAGGAATAATGGCACGACCTCAGAAAGAGGGACTTGACTATTTTCCGGTAGATTGTGTCTTAAACGATCGAGCAAAGTTTATAATAGCAGAATTCAAAGTAATGGGATGGGGTATCCTGACGTTGTTATGGTCTAAGATCTACGGCGTAAAGGGATACTACACTCATTGGGATGACGACGTGGCGTTGCTGTTTGCATCGGAGTGCGGTGTGGGTGTCGGCGTCGTGAAAGAAGTCATCGCTGCTTGCATAAGAAGAGGTCTGTTTGACCGTCAACTGTACGATCAGTATGGAATACTGACGTCGGTGGGAATACAAAAGCGCTACGCTGAAGCAACCGAGCGCAGGTCTTCTCAAAAAATTGACGGACGCTACCTCTTGATACCTATACCTAAAAACTGGTTAGATGTAAACAATAACTTGGTTTATGTAGACAATAACTCGGAAAATGTCAACGAAAATCCCCAAAGTAAAGTAAAGGAAAGTAAAGTAAATAATATTAATGATAATACGCGCGTGCGCGCGTTGTTTGAAAAGCTGTATGATGCGTATCCGAGAAAAGGCAAAGCAGAAGAAGCGTGGCTTGCTTTTGAAGCACTCGAGCCTTCCGACGAAGATTTCGGGCGCATACTTCGAGCCCTTGAGATTCAAAAGAAATCACCCGAATGGACCGCGCAGGACGGAAAGTTTATCCCCGGTCTTGTTCGATACATTTCTGAACGCAGATGGGAAGGCGTATCAGACAGCGTAGAAGAACGTATCATTCAAGCGAGTAAAGAAAGATTAACAGGAGGAACCCGAAGTGAAAAAAGCAAATAAGACGTATGGATACGACAGCATTTTCCCAAGACGCTTACGAGCAATAATGGATAACAACAAAACCACACAGGAAACGATAGCTAAGGAGTGCGGAGTAGCGCGACAGGCTGTTTCTCAATGGAGAGACGGAAACACGCGACCGGACATTTTGTCTTTACATAAAATAGCAGAGTTCTACCATGTGTCTGCCGATTATCTGCTCGGCGTATGCGACTTAGAACCACCAAACATAGAGTCGGAAAAATCGAAAGAATTTGATTGTGATGTTTTTCGAGAGCGTGTTTTTTCTTTAATGGAAAAGCGAAATGTTACAATTAAGCAAATTGTCAACGCACGAGAAGGCGAAATATCGTTTGCTTGGTTTTCAAAACTGAAGAAAAACGATATAAAAAGTCCGAGTGCCGATATAGTGTTTACACTTGCAGATTACTTCGGCGTATCTACGGATTATCTTCTCGGTTTATCTGATGTTCCAGCGCCGAATACAGACACAAGAGCTAATATAAAAGCGGTCTGCGAATATACCGGACTTTCTGAACGATCAGTTATAGCCCTTAAGGGTCCTTTATGTGGCGAACTCGTAGACAAAGCCACAGTTAATAAAGTTATTGAAAGCTCGGAATTTTGGGCATTTATAAGGAGAATGAAAAATGAAACATAACAAAAATCTAACACCTGCGTCAGATTCGCAGTCTATCGGAGATAGAATAGCGAAAGCGCGCAAAGAAAAAGGCTTAACACAGCAAGAGCTTGCCGACTTGCTACATGTCAAACGCGAAAACGTCGCATATTGGGAAAACGGACAGCGCGATATAAAAAGCGGGCAAATTGTGCAAATAGCAGATGCTTTAGACACAAGCTGCGACTATATATTGCGGGGGATTGACTCCGAGCAGTTGGATCTTGCAAAAGATTTCGGACTTAACCAAAATAGCATACAGGCTTTAAAAGATACGCGCTACATTCTGAAAGAATATCACAAAGAAGACATAATGGACTATTTATTATCAAAATTGTACGAAATGGCATTTGCGCTTTTGGATTTAAGATTTCGTAAAGGAGAATGAAAAACAAATTGGAGGAAGAACAATGAAAGGTTACAAAGCATTTAAAAAGGGGCTTATATGCGATCCTACGGGAAAGAATCCGTTTCAATTCAAGGAAAACACAGTATTCGAGGAAGAAAGCGCGGAAATATGCAAAAACGGTTTCCATTTCTGCAAAAATCCGCTTGACGTTCTTGATTATTACCCGCTTATAGACAGTAACGGCGATATGAACGAATTTGCAGAGGTCGAAGCACTTGACGAAGTGCTTACAGACGATAACAAAAAATATTGCACAAAGAAGCTGAAGATCGGCGCAAAGCTTACACTTCCCGATTTTATTTCCGCAAGTGTCAAGGTTACTTACGAAAATATCAAAACCGAGGTTGACGAAGCGACAAAGGGAAAAAGAAAAACAACAGACAAAGTTCAGGCGGGTGGCTCTTACTCAACGCTTGCGGGTGGCGATAACTCAACGCTTGCGGGTGGGGCGCATTCGATAATAGTAGGCGACAACGGCAGTATTGCCAAAGGCAAAAAGGGCGCGCTTCTTGTTATAACTGAACGTGTATGGAAAAACGACGAATATATTATAACAAATTTCAAAGCCGAGCTTGTTGACGGCGAACGCATCAAAGAAGATACATTTTACAAGCTTGAAAACGGCGAATTTACCGAAGTAAAGGAGAACTAAACAATGGCTAACTTTAACCTTAACAAAGTAATACTCGGAGGTCGGCTCACAGCCGATCCCGAGCTGAAGCAGACATCGAGCGGTACACCTGTATGCTCATTTTCGGTAGCGGTAAACCGTAAATATCAGACCGAGGGGCAACAGCAAGCCGATTTTATAAACTGCCAAGCGTGGCGTAATTCAGCGGAGTTCCTTAGCAGATACTTCCGCAAGGGAAGCTCGGTTTGCGTTATAGGATCTATTCAGGTAAGATCATACACCGACAAGGACGGTATCAAGAGAAACGTTACCGAGGTCGTAGCGGAAGAGGTAAACTTCGTTGACTCCAAAGGCGAAATTTCGTCCTCTGTT
>JAZTXD010000062.1:0-7913 GCA_045636265.1 Candidatus Flemingiibacterium sp. | reverse complement strand
CCCTTCGAGTTATTCGCCCTTCGGTCTCATAACCCGAAGAACACAAACTCAAATCTACATCATAACCATAAAAAAACAGACAGTCTTTTGACTGTCTGTTTTTTTATGGTTGCGGAGGCAGGATTTGAACCTACGACCTTCGGGTTATGAGCCCGACGAGCTACCAGGCTGCTCCACTCCGCGATATGTTGGTGCCGGAAACCGGGCTCGAACCGGTACGAGATTTGGTCTCACGGGATTTTAAGTCCCGGGCGTCTGCCAATTCCGCCACTCCGGCATCTTCCGTTACCTTATTTTATACGGTCCCGTCTTGACCGCTCATATATTATATCACACTCACAGCTCTTTGTCAAGGGGTTTGCCCAAATTAAGCGAAATTATTTTCACCTCATAATAAAATTCAAATAAAATCTTGCATTAGTCCCTCAAAAGTGCTATAATATAAGGTGTAAAAATCAAACTTACCGATTATAGCTGTAGTATTACCAAATACTACCCTGCTTATACATTCACAAGGAGCATATTTATGAAAATAACCGTTATCGGCTGCGGCCGCTGGGGAAGCTGTATCGCTTGGTACCTCGATAAAATGGGACATAATGTCTACCTCTACGGCAAAAGTGATGCCGCTGACATTCAGCAGCTCATCGCACAGAGAAAGAACGACTATATGACATTCCCCGAGTCGCTTAACCTTACAACAGACGTGAACCACACAAAAGATTCCGACGTTATCGTCATATCGATAAACTCGCAGGGACTTCGTTCACTGTGCAAGGAGCTTTTGGAGCTTGATTTAAAGAATAAGACCTTTGTACTCTGCATGAAAGGAATCGAAAATACAACCGGCAAGCGTCTTTCCGAAGTTGTCACCGAGGAGCTCGACAGCTCCAACAAAGTGGCTGTCTGGATAGGCCCCGGTCACGTCGAGGAGTTCTTCCGCGGCATACAGAACTGTATGGTCATTGACAGCGAGGATAACGCCACAAAGGCTATGCTCGTAGACAAGTTTTCCGGCGGCATAATCCGCTTCTACTACGGAAGCGATATGATCGGAAACGAAATCGGTGCAGCGTCCAAAAACGTTATCGGTGTTGCCGCAGGTATGCTTGACGGCCTTGGCATGACATCCCTTAAGGGTGCGCTCATGTCACGCGGTGCACGCGAGATCTCACGCCTTATAAAAGCGTGCGGCGGTAACGAGCTGTCCGCATACGGTCTTTGCCATCTCGGCGACTACCAGGCAACCGTCTTCTCCGAGTTCAGCCATAACCGCGCTTTCGGCGAGAATTATATTCTCGGCAAAGATTACGGAAAGCTCGCCGAGGGATATCACACCGCCCCGGCACTTATGAAGATGTCAGAAAAATATAACGTGGAGCTTCCGATATGCTCGGCAGTATACGATATTCTCTATAATAACGTTGCCCCCAAAGAAGCGCTGAACCGCCTGTTCGACAGAACCCAAAAGCTCGAATTCTGATACGATTTTTGTCATATTTCCACAATTTTTCTATTTTCTATTGACAAAAAAACGCTTTTAACGTATAATAATACTGTAAAATAATAATTTTCGCCAAGCGAAAATAACGGAGGGTAATCATGGGAAAGTTTAAAGTAAAAGAAACAGCATCCGGCATCAAGTTTGACCTTTTGGCTGCTAACGGACAGATCATCGCTTCCAGCGAAGTATACAAGTCCGAGGCTTCCTGCACCAAGGGTATCGAGAGCGTAAAGAAGAACGCTCCCATCGCTAAGGTTGAAGACCAGACCGCGGCTGAAATCGCTGCAGTTACCTGCCCCAAGTTTGAAATATACAAGGATAAGGCAGGCGAGTTCCGCTTCCGCCTCAAGGCTCGCAACGGCGAGATCATCGCAACAAGCGAAGGCTACACATCTAAGGACGGCTGCGAAAACGGAATTGAGAGTGTTAGAAAGAACGCTCCCGACGCTGAAATCGTTAAATAAGTTCAATAGCAAAGAATCACACCGAACATTTTGTCCGGTGTGATTTTGTTTTATCTTAATCTGTCACTCTGCGGTAATATACATCTTCATGTATACATTGTCGCGGAACACGGTTATCTCTACGGTGTCGCCCTTGTTTTCGGCAAGCATATCTCCAAGCACGTCCACGCTTCCGACTGCATTTCCCTCAAGAGCTACGATTATATCCCCGCTTCTGAATCCGGAACTGTACACAGCACTTTCCTCGTCAATGTCGTAAAGGATAACGCCCATGGGAACGCGGTAAAGCTTTGATTGCTCCGGAGTTACGTACTCTGCCGTGAGTTCGTGTGAGATTGCCGTTGCGGTCTGTATGCTGATATCCGTACCGCTGCTCATCGACACAGCATCGCCGATTCCCTTTGCTTCAAGAAGCTCTGCGTCCGCGTAAACCGAGTGATTGTCGTTGACAATGCTGTACATCATAACAGCACAAAGCACACCGAGCATTCCAAGGAATGCGCACGCGGCTGTACCAAGTATGATCTTGGGAAGCGAACGGCATATTCTGCCGCCCAAGCTGATGCTCTGGGATTCCTCATAGGAGAAACGTCCGCCAAATCCGCCCCAGCTGGCCTCGTTTGTATTTACCTTTTCTGTTTGGTTTCGGATATCATTTGCATTATCCAACATAAAATCTCCCGAATGTTGCCCGCCGTTGTGGTAGAAATAGAAATGTTATGAGCATTTTATACTACATAGATTATATCAGACAAATGTTAAGAAAGTTCGACTTAATTATGCACAACAGTGAATTGTTTATAAAGTTTTGGCAATCGATTTGTTAAAGAATTTTTATGATTACAGGTGAAGGTATTGCAAAATTCTACGAGTTATGTTATACTGAATGTAATGAACTCCATTTCCAAAATATATCTTTTGAGGTGCATTCATATGAAAAAATATACTGTTATCACTACACTTTTCTTTATAGCTGCAATAATATTGGACGTAGCGGCAATTGTTGCTTTTGCAAGTGAAAATAGTAGTGCCATGGGCGGCGCATTCCTGAGCTTTGGTTCTGTCTTTCTTTGTCTTGGCACCCTGTTTTCAAGAAAGCAAGCCGGTGGCAGTGATGATAACGAGAAAAAGTGAAACGGCGTGATTATGATATACTGGATATGTGTAAAGAGTTCGATAAAACTGAATTTGGAGGAACGAGGATATGAAAAAGGCGTTTCATGTGATTTGTTGTGCTGTCGGTGCTGGAATGATTGGTTTCTTTGCAAATCAGTTGAATACGGTTATAGGATGTGTGTTTTTCACCCTTGGTGTTGCCTTGCTTGTTGGTTCAATCATTCTGGTGTCCAAACAGGATAAAGAGAGCAAGTAAATTCCAACATGTCGAACAGTTGAATAGAGAAAGCGGAGGTTTAGACCTCCGCTTTTGTCATCTCTTGTTCACAATCGCCCTGTGGCTCATTTTAAGCGATTTTAAGGGGCATTAGCATATCTTTATGGGTAAATGCCTTAAATCGCATTCTGGGGCGTTCTGGACGGTTCTGCGGTGTGTAAAAAGTGTGTATTTGTTTTACACCCAGCAATACACACACCCCCTAAAATGGTGTGTATTTTGGGGTGTTTGCGGTGTGTAAAATACACACTGTATCACTCGGCGAAAAAATGAGGTATTCCGCTATTATTGCAGAATACCTCAAATTTATTGCTTGTTATAGGGTTGTTTTTGTGCAAATATTACTTAAAATATCTGTTGAGCAGACCTTCAAACGCCTTGCCGTGTCTTGATTCGTCACGTGCCATCTCATGAACAGTGTCGTGGATAGCGTCAAGGTTAAGCTGCTTTGCAAGCTTTGCAAGCTCGGTCTTACCTGCGGTTGCGCCGTTTTCAGCCTCAACACGCATTTCGAGATTCTTCTTGGTAGAATCGGTTACAACCTCGCCGAGAAGCTCTGCGAACTTTGCAGCGTGCTCTGCTTCCTCGAAAGCTGCCTTTTCCCAGTAAAGACCAATCTCGGGATAGCCCTCTCTGTGTGCAACTCTTGCCATTGCGAGGTACATACCAACCTCGGTGCACTCACCGGTGAAGTTAGCACGAAGGCCCTCAATAATTTCCATGGGTGCGCCCTGCGCTACGCCTACACTGTGCTCTGCTGCCCATGCCATCTCACCGGACTTCTGTTCTTCAAACTTGATAGCCGGAGCGTTACACTGGGGGCACTTTTCGGGAGCTGCAGCTCCTTCATGAACATAACCGCAAATCTTACATACAAACTTTGACATAATAAATTCCTCCATAAGTAAATATAATTAAATTCTTGATAATATGGTACCGACATCGAGATTATCATCAATCACGCTGTCAAGGGTTACCGCATCCAACTTATCCGCGATAGTTTTATTTATTTTCGCGAAGATCAGATGAAAGGTACATTGGCATTTATCATTTCCGACACGCGAGCACTCATAGTCGCCGTCAAGGCACTTTGATATCTCCGTGGGACCGTCGATAATCTCAACGATATGACGCATTGTAATATCCCCGGGCGCCTGCGCGAGTCTGTATCCGCCGGCTGCACCCTTCTTGGATGCAACCACGCCGCTTTGCGTGAGCTTGCGAAGAATCTTGACAGTAAAGCGTTCCGTGACGCCTACCGCCCCAGCGATAGCACCCGAGTCGAGCGTGCCGCCGTCGCGAGCCAGCAAATATGCGATGCGCAGTGCGTAGTCGGCTTCTTGAGTTATCCTCATTGTCATCAACCTCAATCTATACCTTTTTGGTACACATTTATTATACACTACTTTTCTCGTCTTGTCAATAGTTTTTTTAAATTTTTTCAAAAATTTTTTTGAGCATATTTCACCTACAATTATTTAGGCGAACTATTGACAAAGCGAATCGGATGTGATATAATGTATAGGTCATAGATGTACGGAGAGATATCGAAGTGGTCATAACGGGGCTGACTCGAAATCAAAATGGTTTCGTCCCTACTTGTGGGTAAGAAGCTCGCAATTCCGTCGATTATCTCGCAAATCCTGCGTTTTTCGTGAATTTCGTTCGCAGCGGTTTGTCAGCGTATCTAACACTTTTCTAACGAAATTCCGCACAATTTCATACGGAGAGATATCGAAGCGGTCATAACGGGGCTGACTCGAAATCAGTTTGTGGGCAACCACACGAGGGTTCGAATCCCTCTCTCTCCGCCAAATGCGGTTTCAAACCGCGAAAAGAAGCCGCAGGACTTAGGGGTCTTGCGGCTTTTTATTCTAAGTTTGATAAGTACAAAAAGGGGTTTTTATGAATAAAATAAAATTTGTTGCCAGATTACATTACATCGACCCGATTAGTGGTAAAAGATATAACGACGCTCAGCTTATGACAATAAATCAGTATTATGAAGATTCATTCTTAACTGAAAAAACACTTGATAAAACGGGTTTTATTCTTCAGTTTGAAGAGAATCATCCTGAATTCAAAGGATGGAGTTTTAGTTTTACAGAAACTAAAATTGAATTTACAACTCTTGAAAAATTTCAACTTGTAATTGATCTTTATACTCCGTCTCCTTGTTATCTTGCGGAAACAATAGATGATAATCCTCTTGGAAAGCGTTTCTTAGAATATGGATTTCTTACTCTTGAAACAGAACATAATGTATACAAAAAGAATTCGTTAGGAACACAATATTTACATTCATTTATTAAAACTGTTTCTGAGAACCTAATTGCTTTTATGCGTAATAACGGTTGCAACGTAAGTTCTGAAAAAATCAACTTGTGGTTTTGTGAAAAATATGGTTTGTCAGATGATGATTTGAGGGCTGATGTTATCGATTATATAGCCGAAAAGAACCTCCGAACCTACGGATATGTAATTGATCATCGAAATGACAGATATAAAATGTACAAATTATAATTTTTAAAATTTCGAGAATTGCGGTCATTCATTTTATTATATAATTAGTTTAAAAAACAAGAATTTGACGGAGGATTCATTATGGAAATATCAGTTTGTAAACTAACACATGAATTATTGGACGATTGGCTGTCTTATTTTGATAAAGATGCATTTTCAGACAATGAAGAATGGTGTGGATGTTATTGTATGTGCTACCACTGGGATAGTGAGTTGGAAAAGAAACGAGCTTGGAATTGCGATAGAGGTTGCGCTGAATTTAACAGAAAACAAGCCATTAACTTTATAAAAAGCGGTCGTATGCAGGGGTATTTAGCATACGTTGACGGAAAGGTTGTCGGATGGTGCAATTCAAATAATAAAAAATCATATAATAATGTCAATTTTAATTTTGCAGAAGAAGTACCTGATAACGGTGAGAGAATCAAATCTATTGTTTGCTTTTCTGTTTCACCAGAGTATAGGGGTTTCGGTGTTGCTACCGCTTTACTTGAATATATATGTAAAGATGCAAAGGCAGACGGGTTTGATTTGATAGAGGCATATCCATTTAAACACAATGAAAACCACGCTTATCATGGTCCTCTAACCATGTATGAAAAGAACGGATTTGAAGTGTGTCAGCAAATTGAAGGATGTTCTGTCTGCAGAAAAATCCTTTGATTAATATAAGTAATGGTCAACGATAAATTCCAATATGCCGAACAGATAAAAAGTCAAAGGGGGTGAACAAACCGTTCACCCCTTTCGTTATTCTCTCTTTACCCCAACGCTTTACTCATTGCAGCTCCCGTGTCCGCCTTGCTCACCGCATCCAGGTGGCTGTAGATATTCGCCGTAGTACTCATATCCGAGTGCCCGAGCCATTCCTGAATCTGCTTCATCGGCACGCCCTGCGCCAGCAGAACCGATGCGCACGAGTGCCGCAGATCGTGGAATCGGATCTTCTTCAGGTTAAGCTTTTCCAGAAGCTGACCGAAGTGGTTCGAGATAAAGTCGGGATCATACAGCCGGCCGAGGGCATCCACGCAGACGTAGTCGGTGTATTCCTTCGAGTACGCCGAGCGCATCGTCTTCTTCATCCGCTCCTGCTCCTCACGGTGCTTGAGTAATTCTTCCCGCACGAAGGGTTCCAGCGTGAGCGTGCGGTAGGAGGATTTTGTTTTCAGCCTGTCCTTGGTGACAAGCCCCTCCTCGGTGGAGTGGACGGTGTGGCGGATGATCATCGTGTTTTCCGTGAAGTCGATCGCCGACCATTTCACGCCAATCACCTCGCTTCGGCGCAGACCGTAGTACGCAGCGAGGAGAATGGGGATGTAGATTTCGTCATCCTTTGCCAGCTCGAGCAGCTGTTTTACCTCCTCCGCGTTGTAGAAGCCGGAGATGAACTGCTCCTTCTTCGGACGGTCTGCCTGATCCACGGGGTTCGCCGGGATGATACGGCGCTTCACCGCATCCTTGAATGCCTTGTGCAGCACACTGTGGTAGCGCTGGCAGGTGGATCCCTTCAGTCCTTTGTTGCGCAGACAGGTGTAAAAATCATTGATTTCGTCGCCCGTCAACTCCTTCACGGCAAGGTCCAGCGGCGTGAAGAATTCGCGGATATGCCCGTCGATGTAGCGCTTGTACTGAAGGTAGGTCTGGCGCTCGATGTTGTACTGATGCCCCTCCAGCCACTCGTCAAGGTAGTCGAGCATCTTCGTGTTGGCAAGCCGATTGCGCTCCTGCTCGGCGTGTGTCATGGTGTCTGCGAGGTACAGATCGCCGGCGTTGTACTTATCCAATATCTGATTCAGGCGGTGCTGTGCCTCTTTTTTGTTGCCCTTCTTGGCTTCAAGGTTCAGTGTGTGCCACTTGGTTTTGCGTTTGCCGTCGGTGTTCGGCAGATTGATTACCGCATAGTACTTGCCTTTGTCCTCTGCCAGTCGTCCTGTGATTCTTTTCATATTGTTAAGCCTCCTTCTTAATAGACTTCTTGTTCGAAGCAATTATACGCGAACGCTCCTTCATAGTCCAGAGAGAATCGGGA
>JAZTXD010000061.1:0-6249 GCA_045636265.1 Candidatus Flemingiibacterium sp. | reverse complement strand
CGGATTTGTGTCTGCCGCCATATCTGCCGTTATGACGTTTCAAACGTCAATCGCCTCACGTGCCGACAGCTTATCTATGCGTGCCATAAAATTTGCTGCTTCTAAAGCTGTTCCTGTGGTGGGTGGTATTGCGAGCGATGCCGTGGCGACGGTGGCGCAGAGCCTTTCGCTTGTCAAGGGTACTGTTGGCTGGGTGGGGGTTATTATAATAATTGTAATGACGCTTCCCGTTATCGCACATGTGATACTCACCCGACTTGGCGTGCTGATATCGCAGACTGCCGCGGAGATACTCGGACTTGACAGAGAGGGGAAGGTGCTTGGTGAAATGGTGGGACTTTTGGGCTTTTTGGCGGCGGTGTGCGTTATAGCCGCGCTGATGTTCGTATACGCGCTGGCTGTTTTTGCACAGAGCGCTACGGCACTTGTGTAGGTGGATATGGGAGAGATAAAGGGATTTGTGATGTCGCTTGTCTGCGCATCGGCAGCAAGCGCACTTATTGACGGATTTGTGCCGGACGGGACTGTGAAAAAATATGTGAGGTATCTTATATCGCTATGCATACTTCTTATACTCCTCACACCGCTCAAAGGTATAATCGGCATGCTCCCATCCGTGAAGGCAGACACCGATATGAGCTATGAGAGCGTTGAAGCGATAGCCAGGGCCAATTCGCTTGTGGCTATGTATATAGAAGAATCGTTAACGGAGAAATTTTCGCTTGGGGCAGGGGAGGTGGACGCGGTATACGAAAACGGCAAAATAAGCGTTGATATAAAGCGGCACATCGGACTTATTGAAAGTGACATTGTGCTGTTTATAAAAAATAATTACGGAGTTTTGGCAGAGGTGAGATTTTATGAGTGACACCATTGGTGCCGCAGGGATATTCGGGTACCTTAAAGAAAAGAAAAGCCTGGCGCTTATTATTCTTGTTGCAGCTGTGGGAATATGCCTCATGCTTTTTGGAGGCGGCATGCACACGCCGAGCACTTCGGATACGGAAAAAAGAGTGGAGGAGCTTTGTGAGCGTATTGACGGCGTGTCGGATGTTTCTGTGATGATAATGAGCGGCGCGGACGGGAATGTGCGCGGCGTGGCTGTTGTGTGCAACGGCGGCGACGGAGCGAGGGTTAAGCTGCTTTTAACGGAGCTCATATGCGCGCTTTTCGGTATACCGTCGAGCAATGTGAGCGTTGTCCCGGGAAAATAGAAAATAAAGGCATAAAGCCGTGGGCGGTATCATAAATATGTAACAACCAAATACTAAAGGGGGATAACCATGAAAGAAAACATTATAAGGGAAGAAATGCCCGAAGCGGAAACCGGCATTGTAGCCGTTACAAAGGACAGCCGTGTAAAGAAGATGCTCGGAAAGGTAAAAGAGGTTGCCGGAAAGATAGGCGCACGAAACATAGTTACAGTATGTTCGCTTTTGCTTATCGGAACAGCGGTAATACTTAACTTTGTGCTTTTCGGCAACTCACAGCCCGCTGTTGGCGACGGTGATCTTCTCGGGAGCGGACTCACAGACGGCGAAAATGAGGCGGCAGACAACAAAACAGAGGATGCCTATTTCGCATCGGCACAGCTTTCGCGCAAGCAGGCGCGTGACCAGGCGCTTGCCGTTCTCCAGAGCGTAGTTGACAGCGAGAGCGCGAATGCCGAGTCGAAAGAGCAGGCATCTGCAGATATAAGCCGCATCGCATCAGAAATCGAGGCGGAAGCCAACATCGAAACGCTCATCAAATCGAAAGGCTTTGAGGACTGTGTTGCCGTTATCGGAGAGGGAAGTGCATCCATTATCGTACGTGCCAACGGGCTTTTACCCAATGAGCTTTCGCAGATAAAGGAAATCGTATACGAGCAGGCAGGCATTGATCCTATCGGAATAAAGATAATCGAACAGGCATCCACATAAACGAAGAAAAGGCTTTGGCATATGCCAAAGCCGTTCTTTTTTTATTGATTGTTACTGCTTTGCAGTATCGTCTTCCTTGTTTTCGCTTGTATCACTCGCGAATGCATACGCCGCAAGGCGTGCCCAGATAAAGAGCGCGAACGCCGCATCTATTGCATAGCGCATGAAGTTGTCGGATGCGCCGACGGAAAGGCGCGAGGAGAAAAACAGATTGGGAAGCGCCGATGTGAAAAGAAGTATCGGTGCCGCGCCTGCACATGCAAGGTAAAGCTTGTGGCTGAGCGTGCCGATCTGTGTGCGTGACTCGGACAGGAAGTATATCATTGCCGCGAGAAGCGCGATCTCGCCGAATATTTTGTTGGGGCTGACTTGAAGTATTGTTGTGTCAAAATAAATTCTGATAAGACATACTGCGCACCATGCTATCGGGAAGAAGGATGTGAGCATGAGCGGTACGCTGCGCTTCGCATGTGTTCGCAGGAGTCCGAGGAAATATACCGCCGCCGGTACAGCGAAGCACATTTCAAGGATGTCAAATTTCGTAAGCTCAATATTTGATGTGAGTGAGTAGTAAAGCGTGAGGGCAACCTCGCAGATGAGGAGAAAAGCGCACACGCAGGATGTGAATATAGAAAAAGAGGTTTGCGGGAAACTGAAATCGGCATCGCGCGAGGGAGCCTTCAAAATAGCAAAAATGACTATAGCCGCAATCGCACCGAGCAGAGCGAAGTGGTAAACTGTAGGGAAAATGCTGCCGTGCTCGTAGACTCCGTATTTGGTTTCGGTCACGGTGAGCGTCAGTACAATGCGCACCGCTACGGAAATGACGGTGAGTATGACTGATGCAATAAGCATTGCGACAGGGGCGGATTCGAATTTTTTCTTCATTTATTATATATACCGTCCTTACATAGTTTTTGTGGGATACAGTATCAAAATACTCATACTGTAATTATAACTCATAGATATGAACTAACAGTTAACAAAGCAAATGTATTTGAAAAATATTCCGTATTTTCCGAATACATTATGTGCACCGGCTTATACTGTACATAGTGCACAAAAAACTTTTATAAATTTCGTGAAATATTTCTTTTGCAAAAAAATGCAAATTGAGTCAAATCCCTTGACATTTGAGTGAAAATGTAGTATAATAATGAGCGTTGACGTGCGTTTAATGGCGGGAGGTTGCAATTTTCGCAGTGTGGCACTGCGTTTATTGGTTAATTTTCGCCGGAGTATGTCCGATATTTAACCGGGCGTTGTCAATCAGACACCGTGACGAGTTAAGCCTGCCACCGTGTTCCCCGCATTTCCAGCTTCGTGAAAGTGCGGTTTTAATACGGGAAGTCAGGAAACACCCGACATAGTGTTTGAGCAAAACCGCCCTCCGATTACTAAAAAGGAGGAAAAAGCAATGGCAGTCAAGGATAAGATCAGAATTCGTCTGAAAAGCTACGATCACACACTCGTTGATCAGGCCGCTCAGAAGATCGTTGAGACCGTAAAGAGAAGCGGTGCCACCGTTTCGGGTCCGATCCCGCTCCCCACAGAGAAGGAGATCATCACGATCCTCCGCGCTGTTCACAAGTATAAGGACAGCCGCGAGCAGTTTGAACTGAGAACTCACAAGAGACTCATCGACGTAGTGAAGCCCTCGCAGAAGACAGTCGAAGCACTGACAGGTCTTGAATTACCCGCCGGCGTTGAGATAGAGATTAAGCTCTAATCCCATACGGCATGCTCGAAAGAGCGACCAAAGGTCATGTTGGCGTTATCGCGAAAGCGAAAATCCAAGGCGTCAACCAATAATCTTAGGAGGAAAAAATCATGAAGAAAGCCATCATCGGCAAGAAGATCGGTATGACTCAGATCTTCGACGAAATCGGAAACGTAATTCCGGTAACAGTTATCGAAGCAGGTCCCTGCGTTGTCGTTCAGAAGAAGACTACTGAAAACGACGGCTATGACGCAGTTCAGCTTGGCTTCGGTGCAGTCAAAGAAAAGCATCTGACCAAGGCTGAAATCGGCCACTTTAAGAAAGCAGGTGTTGAAAACAAGAAGCACCTCAAGGAGTTCCGTCTTGAGAACGCAGCTTCGATGAACGTTGGCGACGCGATTACCGTCGATACCTTCGCCGCAGGCGAGAAGGTCGATATAACCGGTACATCCAAGGGCCACGGTTACTCGGGCGTAGTTAAGAGATGGGGTCAGCATCAGATGCGTATGACTCACGGTAACGGTCCTGTTCACCGTCACATCGGTTCTGTAGGTTCCAACTCTACTCCCTCCAGAATCTTTAAGAACAAGCACATGCCCGGTCAGTACGGTAACGTAACTTCTACCGTTCTGAACCTCGAAGTAGTTAAGATTGACGCGGAAAAGAATATTATCGCAGTTAAGGGCGCAGTTCCCGGCTCTCGCGGTAACATCGTATTCCTCCGCGACTCTGTAAAAGCATAAGCGGAAGGAGGAAACATCACTATGCCTAACATGAAAGTTTTGGATATGGCAGGTAAGGAAGTTGGCCAGATCAGCCTCTCCGATGCTGTATTCGGTGCAGAGGTAAACAGTGCGGTTCTCCACCTCGCTGTTAAATCCTATCTCGCAAATCAGAGACAGGGCACACAGTCCACAAAGACCCGC
Organism: Candidatus Flemingiibacterium sp.; assembly: GCA_045636265.1. Classification (GTDB taxonomy): domain Bacteria; phylum Bacillota; class Clostridia; order Oscillospirales; family CAG-272; genus Flemingiibacterium. Next base: position 1,681 of record JAZTXD010000061.1, on the reverse strand, counting down.
TCCGAGGTTTCCGGCGGCGGTAAGAAGCCCTGGAAGCAGAAGGGTACCGGTCACGCAAGACAGGGTTCCACCCGTTCTCCTCAGTGGACACACGGCGGTATCGCTCTCGGCCCGAAGCCCAGATGCTACCGTTTTGAGATCAACAAGAAGGTTAAGAGAATTGCTCTCCAGAGCGCATTCTCCTCTAAGGTTCTCGACGGCGATATGATCGTTGTTGATGCAATCACCGCTACCGAGTATAAGACCAAGCCCATGGTTAACATGCTCAAGGCTCTCGGAAGCGAAAAGAAGGCTCTCGTAGTTCTCGCAGAAAACGATGCTATGATCACAAAGAGCATGGCAAACATTCCCGGCGTAAAGACCGCTCTCGTAAACACTCTTAATGTTTATGATGTCCTCAACTGCGATAAGTTCATCGTTGTTAAGGCTGCGGCTGAAAAGATGGAGGAGGTGTACGCATAATGAAAACGGTTCACGACATTATTGTAAAGCCGATCATTACCGAAGCCAGCATGGAAGCTGCGCAGAATAAGAAGTACACTTTCAAGGTAATGGCTGACGCTACCAAGGCTGAGATCGCTAAGGCGGTTGAAGAGCTTTTCAAGGTTGACGTTGCAGACGTTAACACCATCAATATGAAGAAGAAGCCCAAGAGACTCGGTTATCATCAGGGTTACACCTCTGAGTGGAAGAAAGCAATTGTTACTCTTACTGCTGACTCCAAGACCATCGAGTTCTTCGACGGCATGATGTAATGAAGGAGGAGTGAACAAAAATGTCTACTAAATTCAAACCCACTACTCCCGGAAGACGTCACATGAGCGATCCTTCCTTCGCTGAAATCACAAAGTTCAGCCCTGAGAAGAAACTTACTGTTACTCTTAAGAAGAATGCCGGCAGAAACAGCTACGGCAAGATCACCGTTCGTCACAGAGGCGGCGGAAACAAGCAGAAGTACAGACTTGTTGACTTCAAGAGAAACACTCTTGATGTTGCAGCAAAGGTTATCGGTGTCGAGTACGACCCCAACAGAACCGCTTATATCGCTCTTGTTGAGTACGAAGACGGCACAAGAAGTTACGTTCTCGCTCCCTCCGGTCTTACGGACGGCGACGTAATCTACTCCGGTGCAGCAGCCGATATTAAGGTTGGTAACACACTTCCTATTGCGAACATTCCGGTAGGTACTGTCATCCACAACATTGAGCTTTACCCCGGCAAGGGCGCACAGCTTGTTCGCTCTGCAGGTGCAGCAGCACAGCTCATGGCTAAGGAAAACGGCATGGCTCAGGTAAGACTTCCTTCCGGTGAGGTTAGACTCGTTCGCCTCGACTGCAAGGCAACTATCGGTCAGGTCGGCAACCTCGAGCATGAGAACGTTAAGCACGGTAAGGCTGGTAAGACCCGTCACAGAGGCATCCGTCCTCATGTACGCGGTTCGGTCATGAACCCCTGCGATCACCCGCACGGTGGTGGTGAGGGACGTGCTCCTATCGGTCGTCCCACTCCTGTAACTCCTTGGGGCAAGCCCACCAACGGTTACAAGACCAGAAATAAGAAGGCTCGCACCAACAAGTTCATCGTAAAGTCCAGAAACGGTAAGTAAGAGAAGGAGGCACCACTAAATGAGCAGAAGTCTTAAAAAGGGTCCTTTCGTCGAAAAGAAGCTTTTTGACAGAAT
>JAZTXD010000060.1:0-5589 GCA_045636265.1 Candidatus Flemingiibacterium sp. | reverse complement strand
ACCATCGAAGAAATCCCCTATTCCATCCTCCATCACATCACTTACCGGATCACCCACGAGGTCGATGGCATCAACCGCGTCCTTTTGGATCTGACCCCCAAGCCCATCGGCACCATCGAGTGGGAATAATTTGCAAAACGAAAAACCCTTGATTTTCAAGGCTTTTTAGACTTCTGCAAGCCGTCTTGACACGATTTTGACACGATACCGAACAAGTCCCGCCGGGAACGGCGGGGCTTTTCATTTGCCCCGACATCATTATCAAGGGGGAATACACAATGCCAGCGTATAGGTACAAAGTCAAGACCGGGACACTTTGGCGCGTGCAAGTCAACTTTACCGAAGACGGTACGCACAAGCAACACTGCAAGCGGGGGTTCAAAACAAAGCGCGAAGCGCAAGAATACGAACGCACCTTCCTGCTCAATCCAAGCGCGCCACAGAAGCCACACAGAGGCTTCCAGAGCGACACACAAGGCAAGATAGAGCAAGACATCACCGGGACGGCAGACGGGCACACAGGGGCTTCCAGAGGGGCACCAAGTGAAAGAACATTTAAGGACATTTGCGAAGAATATTTGCAGCACGCCCAAGAACGAGAACTCCGGGCGGACACAATGGAAACAAAGGTCAATATGATAAACATACACTTGAAGCCGTACTTTGACGAATACAGACTGCAAGACATCAACAAAGACACAATACGACAATGGCAAGCAGAAATGCGAGCCAAGCGCAACCGTCAAGGGAAGCCTTTTTCCGAAACGTTTTTGCACAGTGTGCAAAGTCAACTCAATGCAATCTTGAATTACTGCATAAAGAAGCAATACATTACCGTTTCGCCAATGATAGATTTGCGGAATATGGGACGCAAACACGCCGACGAAATGCACGTGTGGACACCTCAACAATACGCAGCCTTTGCAAAAATAGCAAAGGAACGTGAAGCCACGTTCCTTTTGTTCGAGTTATACTTTTGGTTAGGACTTCGCCGGGGCGAAGCCTTGGCGCTTACGCCGTCGGACATTATACACGATAGCAAGACGGGCAAATCGTACATACATATTTGCAAGAGTGTCAACGCCAAAGGACGAAGCCAGGACACGAAGACACCGAGCAGCCACCGCACTTTGCTTTTGCCGCAGATTATAGAAGACGAACTCAACGGCTTTTTGATACGTTCCCACATACCACCACAGGAACGAATTTTCACCGTTTCGACAAATCAACTTTACCGTGATATGATACACGCGTGCGAGGTCGCACAAGTTCCAAAAATTAGACTGCACGACCTTCGCCACAGTTTCGCAAGCATACTTATCAGCAATAGCAACGGCGGCAAGCGATACAGTCCGACGGACGTCGCCCGGTTGATGGGACACAGCAGCGCAACGATTACTTTGCGGACGTACGCGCACTTGTTAGAAGATACACGGGAAGACATAGCCGACCTTTTGAACGGCTTACGGGGGCAGTTTTAGAACGGTACTTCCGCGCCGTCTTCGTCAAAGCGGCAGGCTTCCAGTCGCTCAATAGCCGCACGAATAGAAGCCGCAGTCGCTTCGTCCGCAGTTTGCAAGTCAGTACGCAGACGGGGTAAGACATAGTCAACGCGTTCTTTGTCAGTTTTGCAAGTGTCAGGGCACACAATACCTTCGCAAATTTGCCACTGCAAGGCGGTGCCCTGCTCTTTCAAGTGAAGCCCAGCCGTGCGCAAGATGTCGACACGCTCTTCCGCAGAAGCGTCAACGAATTCTTGTTGCCAGCCGTCAAGGACGTTTTGCGGAATGGCGTTTCCGTCCGGGTCAGTTGCAGCGTTGCGAACCAAAGACAGAATAGCGCAGCGCATAGCCGGGTCGGATATGTTCATAATGCCGCTTTTTTCGATAAAGCCGTCCGGGTCGCCGCCCACGGCTTTCGCAGTAATATCAAGAAGTTTTTGCACCTTGTTTTCGAACTCAATCAGCGCAACGGGCTTTCCATAGTCGGCAAATTCTGCAAGGATAGCGGCTTCGTCTTCGTTCGATTTGGCAGCGTCAAGAACAAGTTGATGTGCGGCGGGTACCGGGGCAAGGACACGTTTTTCCAGTGCACGGGCTAATTGTTCATTATCTTGACAGCGTTGCGCAATTTTGCGAAGGTTCCCGCGCACGTGCTGCCATTCGTGATAGTCCAAAAATTCACGTGTGCCGTTCATCACACCTTTGTTAATTAAGATTTCAAAGTCGTCGCAACTCAAAGGCATAATGATAGGAAAACGACGGTAAGATTGCGACTTCTCAGCCTTTTCGGACTTCTGCTTCTTCCCGTTCTTGTCCGTATATTCGCCGACGAGTGCGTCGAGAAATTCACGCCAAGGCTGCACCGAATTAACAATGTTTACACAGTTAATTAGACGGACGCTTCCGTGTTTAATGTTTTGACGTGCACCTGCACCACGTCCCGGGTGCGTATCAAATAAATTAAAGAAATTACCACGACCACCGCAAGCGCGCAAGAGTTCATACGCGCGGAAGTCGTCCCAAATTATCACGGGTTGCCCGTCGTAGCCTTCGAAACTTACGTTTTCCGCGCCTACAACAAAAAAGATTTCTTCGTCGCGTTCAAGGTCGGGGAACAATGCACGCGCAACGCCGCGAGAAGCAAGGCTCTTTCCGTCGCCACCGGCTCCGGTGATATAATAATTTACACGCGACGAAGGCAAAGGCGCGTGTTCCGCGAGATATGTAGTTCGGGCGGCTTTCAGTCCGTTAATATCGTTCAAGTAGTCAAGGGGGTATTTGTCAATTATATTTCGCAAAGTCTACTTACCTTCCATTACCATAGACCGCAGGAAGTCGCGCTGCTTCAGTTCTTTGCCGTCGACCATTTTTTCAGCGCGTTCATTCAGTGCAGTGCGGAAGTCGAAGTTTGCGACGACTTCTTCATCTTCGTACAGTGTTTTGCCTTGTAATTGTTCTTTTGCGCCTTCGTGTGTTAAGTATTGCACGCAGTCCAAGAACGCACGCCGGCCACCTTTGGACACGTCAATGAATTGCATAGGAATACCGAACCATTTGGCAACTTGTTGAAGTTCAAGCGAAGCGGTGCTCTCAATTACAACGTGCCAGTGTGCAGGCTTGAAGGCGTGTTCTTCGTGCGCGGGGTTCGCTTCTTCGTCTTCAAGCGTGTATCGGTCTTTGTCGTGCCGGATATACGCCCACCGACATATTGACTTGAAGCGCAAGGCACGCTCAATTTTTCCAAGGTTCAAGCCGAAATCAAGGGGCAGTCCGTCAGCGTCGCACAGGACTTTGCCGTCAGCGTCGCACATCGTAATCAATTCGCCAGTGTCCGGGTGCAGTTCGTACTGCATAATGTTAAAAATGCGGGATGTTTTTGCCATAATCAAGACCTCCAGAAGTCAATTTGTATTTGTCTCAATAATGACAGACGCGGCTCCAGTTTTAGAAAAATAACTCCACTTATACACAACGAAACTGCAGTTTTTCAAAAATAACCACAGAAACCACAGTGCAGAAGTGTAGTTCGACTGCAGAAACTCCAGCAAACTCCAGTAGGCGGCGGGCACGACACAAGCCCATTTGTCGCGCCCGCGCATATATAAAAACGACAAAAACAAGTCAAAATAGGCATATTTGACAACTTTTTCAGCAAGTCAAAATATTCCGGCTCCAGAAACTCCAGTAAAATGCAAAAATAAATCGAAAAAATAGCAAAAACCGCAAAACCGACTTTTTCGGCAAAAATTCCCGTACGCTTCACAACGTACGGGAACACATATTCACTTTTGCAGCGTGTGCAAATAATTGCCGGGTACAATCTCAATTCGCGAGTGTCCCAGGCATTCCGAAGCATACTTCAATCCAGCGCGGTCATAGACGGCAGAGCAGCCGCGACAATGGTACCGTTCAGAGCGCGACAGCGTCTTCACGTCGCGGGCTTTCGAGGTATAGGCACGGGCGCAGTATTCGGCGCGGTAGCCGTGCACATCGGCGTGCGAGTTAATACCACCGGGGAAGACTTTACCTTCGCCGGCCGCTTCACACATCTTTACGACGAGCGCAACATCACCGTGTACGGGCACAAGGCGGGGTCGTCCGCCTTTTGTTGCTTTCGTGTGGGTCAAGTCAAGGAACACACCTTCGTCCGTTATACGAAGCCAAGAGCCACGCAGCGCGGTCGCTTCTGCACGACGCAAACCAGTGCTTCGCAGGAATTCGCACAAGTCAGCGTTGCGGGCTTCGTTGAAGCCTTTATCACGGACAGCGCGACCACGGCTTCGAGTGATATTTGCACGACTACGCGCGGGCAGTTGCACGCCGAAATCGTCAGTTGTGCAGCCATACACCTTTGCCAAGGCAGAAGCCGCCGTCCGTATCGTGTACGGGCTCAATTCACGGGTAATTTGCATTTGCAGCCATTCGCCGACGTATTCACGCGCAGACGCAAGCGTCTTTGCTTCCGGGTGATGTTCCCGGACGTAATCGGCGAAATAATAAGACTGCTGCTTGTATGTCCGAAATGTTGAAAATGAAAAAATAGACTTCGACGCAGTACCGTCCTTTTTCGCTTGATGTTTAGACGAACCAAAGGACAATGCAGAGGTCAAAGCATCGTTAATTTGCATACGCAAGTTTTTGTGTTTGTGTCCCATAATGCACCTCCAGGGGTAAAAATAAGCCGTTGAAGCCATAAGGCAAACACATTTGTTTCGCACAATAGTGCGGGCAGTTATGTTTCTGCCGTAGGGGGTAAGTGGAACAAGTGAAAATCTGCAGTTTTCAAGTCAGTATACGCAAGGGCAAATCAGTGTTGTTTCTTTCTTTTCAGGCTTTGCGATTTGTCCGAAGGACAATTCGCGATTTGGCGGAATTACACCGACAAAACCACGGTGGCAGAGTTCCACGTCTGCCGGGTGTAGATGTCGGGCGAGGTTGATACGTACAGGGCAAGGACTGCTGCAGACAGTCCCGGGGTGTTTTTCAGTGCTGCTTTTGTCTTTATTAGTGTGATACACGGTTCACCATTATAAAGACAGAAGCGTCAGTGCGATACGATAGCGCCGTTTATACGTCCTAAAACGTATAAACGTCGCAACCGTATACGGTTCAAGGGGTACGCAGCGGGCTTTCCTGCACTGCCTAAAATGGGGAAGGAAGTGTCCGAGTGTGCTTTGCGGTGGGGGTGATAGCCACAAAGCGCGGTACCATTTCCGCGCGCTTTGTGGCTCCGTCGGTTGATAGCGCACACACCTTTCCACACACACCTTTCCTTCCTTCTTCCTCAATAACAAAACCAAGCACGAACACTTGACTGCAGACCGCCTTTTGTGATATGATTTTGACACGAATTTCCGGCGGACTGTACGGACAATACGGACAAAACCAGCACAAGACGAACGAAAATTCCGCTTTTTGGACTACATACAACAATAAAGCCAAAGAGTGGGAATGCGTTCGAGTGGCTGAGTAGTCCTCTAAATGGTTATAAAACACCCCCTAAATGTAGTTTTTATCCTACATTAGGGGGTGATTCGTCTATTATCCGTTTTTACTGATTCGGTTCAATCTCCCAGCTAGCCTACTT
>JAZTXD010000059.1:0-16573 GCA_045636265.1 Candidatus Flemingiibacterium sp. | reverse complement strand
ACAAGCTCTTTCTTTGGGCTAAACGCATCGATTTTTGGCTAAACGATGGGAAGATTTGTAGGGACAGGCGTCCCCGACGGTCCGCGTTTCAAATTTTTGCTAAACTCAAAAGAACCTTGTAGGGACAGGCGTCCCCGACGGTCCGCGTTTCAAATTTTTGCTAAACTCAAAAGAACCTTGTAGGGACAGGCGTCCTCGACTGTCCGCCCCCATTTCACCATAAAAGATTTTTTGCTGTTAGGAGGTGCATACGGTGGAATTTATTATAGAAAATGAGTATGCCTCTAAAGGGTACACCGTCATCTGCGGCACGGACGAAGCCGGACGCGGACCGCTCTGCGGCAATGTTGTCGCAGGTGCGTGCATACTCCCGAATGGAATTGAGCTCCCCTATTTAAACGATTCAAAGAAGCTTACAGAAAAGCGCCGCGATGCGCTTTATGAGCTTATAATTAACAACGCTATCTCGTGGGCAGTTGCCGAGGCAACCCCGGCGGAGATTGATGAATACAACATTCTGAACGCTTCCCAGCTGGCAATGCGCCGTGCTGTAGCGAAGCTCTCCCCTGCCCCCGATTTAACACTTGTTGACGGAAATGTGGCGAGGGAATTTCCCATGGACACCGTGACAATCGTCGGCGGCGACGCAAAGTCCCCGTCTATCGCCGCGGCGTCTATACTCGCAAAGGTTACACGTGACCGTGAGCTTTACGAGCTTGACAAAGAATACCCCACGCTTCTTTTAGCAAAGCACAAGGGTTATCCCACAAAAGCGCATTACGAAGCGCTCAAGGCATACATAGCCGAACACGGCGAAATACCGTCCATATACCGCAAAAGCTTTCTTAAGAATCTCGACACCAAATGAGCTATAAAAACGATATCGGCAAACGCGGCGAAGAACTTGCCGCAGCGCACCTTGAAAGCAGCGGATATAAAATAACCGCACGTAACTACCGCGTTTCACACGATGAGATCGACATAATTGCCGAGGACGAAAAATATATTGTATTTGCGGAAGTAAAGGCTCGCTCCGACACACCGTCAAACAAACGGTTCGGACGCCCGGCTACTGCTGTAGACTATGCCAAAAAGCAGAAGCTTATGCGCGCCGCCCTCGAATATATCCGGCGTGAAAAGCCGACAAAGGCTCCCCGAATTGATGTTATCGAGGTCTATCTCCCATACATTCGCGAGGGGATGCCGGTCGATGCGGCAAGCCTTAACGCCGTCAGAATAAACCACATAAAAAACGCTGTTCATAAGTAGACAGAGGGATATTTTATGACACACCTGCCTCTTTTTGATCTCCACTGCGACACGCTTTACGAAGCGCACAAGAGAAGCGCAAGCCTGTATGAAAACGACCTTGCGCTGTCATTTTCACGGCTCGAAAATTATCCGAAGTTCTGCCAGATTCTCGCCATGTGGACTGATCATCGCACAGACGGAAACACGGCATACAAAAATTTCTTTGAAGCAAGACAAAAATTAGCTGATGAGCTTAAACTTCATCCGAATATAAAGCTTTGCGAGAGTGCAGCCGATCTTCAAAAATGTGAAGGACAAAACCTCGGTGCGCTGTTTCTAGCGGTCGAGGGCGGCAGAATTCTCGGCGATGACATTACGCGGCTCGATGAGCTTTACAAAAGCGGCGTCCGCTTTTTCACCCTCGTGTGGAACGATGAGTGCGCCATCGGCGGCTCGAACGGAACAGACGTGGGACTCACCGATTTCGGTGTGCGTGTTGTTAATCGTTGCTCCCGGCTTGGCATCATCCCCGATGTGTCACACGCATCCGATAGGCTGACCGAAGACGTCATAGCAATGTGCCAAGAGCGCAAAAATGTGTGCATCGCCACACATTCAAATTCGCGTACCGTATGTAATCACACACGCAACTTGACTGATGAAAATTTCATCAAAATCTCAAAGCTTGGCGGCATTGTGGGCATAAGTCTTGCGCCGATGCACCTGACCTTGGAAGAAAAATGCACCGTGGACGATATTGTAAGGCATATTGAGCACTACATGTCGCTTGGCGGAGAGGAGTGCGTATGTCTTGGCTGTGACCTTGACGGCGTAGACAGACTCCCCGAGGGAATCGCGTCTGTTTCGGATCTCTACAAAATCGCCGATGCGCTCGGTAGGATAAACTACACGGATACGCTTATAGAAAAAGTATTCTACACCAATGCGAAAAATTTTGTTTCGCTATGGCTTAAATAAAAATTTGAATATTCTCGCCAAACGGCGACTAAAATACCGGAGGTAAAAAATGAACTATATCAGCACCAGAGGCGGCAAGGACACAGTCAGCGCCGCAGGAGCAATCAAGCAGGGACTTGCGTCCGACGGCGGACTTTTTATGCCTGAAAAGATACCGACTATCGACCAGGCGGCAATCGCAAAGCTTTGCGATATGTCCTATCCCGAAAGAGCCGCATACATACTCTCTCTCTTCTTAACCGACTACACATACGAAGAGCTTCTTTCCGACTGCGAAAAAGCGTATGCCGCAGACCGTTTTGTCGGCGGTGCGGCTCCGCTTCACAAGCTTAACGACGATACATTTGTGCTCGAGCTCTGGCACGGTCCCACATCCGCATTCAAGGATATGGCGCTCCAAATTATGCCCCGTCTTCTCTCCGCCGCACTTAAAAAGACCGGCGAAGAGCGCACAGCGTTCATCCTCGTTGCAACCTCCGGTGACACCGGCAAGGCGGCGCTTGAGGGATACCGCGATGTTGACGGCGTTAAGATAATGGTATTCTATCCCGTTGACGGCGTAAGCCGCGTACAGAAGCTTCAGATGGCAACACAGCTCGGCGAAAACGTTAACGTGTGCGCAATCGAGGGCAACTTCGACGACGCACAGACCGGAGTTAAGAAGATCTTCTCCGACAAGGATATGGCAAAGCTGCTTGACGACAACGGCGTATTCTTCAGCAGCGCAAACTCCATAAACTGGGGCAGACTTGCGCCGCAGATCGTTTACTACGTTTCCGCATACTGTGATCTTCTGTCGAGCGGCGAGATCATCGCGGGCGAAAAGATCAACGTGACCGTTCCCACGGGCAACTTTGGAAACATCTTCGCGGCATACATCGCAAAGATGATGGGACTGCCGATCAACCGCCTCGTTTGCGCCTCCAACAAAAATAATATCCTCACTGATTTCCTCGAAACCGGCACATACGACAGAAACAGAAGCTTCCACACCACAATGTCGCCGTCCATGGATATTCTTATTTCCTCAAACCTTGAGCGTCTTCTTTATGTACTCTCCGGTGCAAAGAACACCGCAGAGCTTATGAACAAGCTTAACACCGAGGGATGCTACACCGTTGACGCTTCGCTCAAGGCAAAGCTCGACGAGCATTTCACCGGTCTTTTCTGCGACGAGGAGAGTACCGCCGAGGAGATAAACCGCACCTTCAGCGAAGATAAATATCTCATTGATACCCACACCGCTGTAGGTCTTAACTGCGCAAAGAAATATATGGCAAAGAGCCGCGACGGACTCAAAATGGTCGTTGCATCCACGGCAAGCCCCTATAAGTTTGCCGCTGACGTTTACAAATCCGTTACCGGCAAGAGCGCATCCGACGATCTTGCAGCACTTGATGAGCTTACAGCTCTCACCGGCGTTGAGATTCCCTACCCGCTGAAGGGTATCGGCGAGCGCAAGGTTCGCTTTGAAACTGTTATTAAGAAGCAGGACATGCCCTGTGAGGTTCTAAAAAATCTCGGTATAAAGGCATAAACAATTTTACTACACAAAAATCCGTGCGGCTATCCGCCACAAGATTGGAGGCTATGAATGTCACTGTACGTTTTATCCGACACACATCTCTCAATAAGTGACAACAAGCCGATGGATATTTTCGGCGCGCGCTGGTCGGGCTACATGGAAAAGCTCAAAAAGCGTTGGAACAGTCTTGTCACGCCGGATGATACCGTTGTTATCGCGGGCGATATCTCGTGGGCGATGAGCCATACGGGTGCGCTTGAGGATTTAAGGTTTATCGAAAGTCTTAACGGCAAAAAAATAATCGGCCGCGGAAACCATGACTACTGGTGGACATCGCTTACAAAGCTTAACAAGATGTGTGCTGACAACGCTCTTTCGTCCATAAGCTTTCTCTACAACAACGCATACGCCGTTGAGGATTTTATAATCTGCGGTTCGCGCGGCTGGTACATCGATCAGGCAAACAAAAATATGCCCGAGGAAGCGGATTATAAAAAAATTGTGGCACGCGAGGCGATACGCCTTGAGCTTAGCCTTACCGAAGCCGAAAAGCTTCGTGCATCCGAGCTCGAGCGTGACGGTGTGGAACGCGAAATTCTCGTGTTTCTCCACTTCCCTCCGGATTTTCGCGGGTATGTGTGCCATGAGATTGTGGACGTTTTGAAGCGGTTCAATGTAAGGCGCTGCTACTACGGACACATCCACGGAGTGTACGATGTGCCGAGAAGCGAAGTGTCAGACGGCATCAGATACACTCTCACATCGGCAGATTTTCTGGATTTTTACCCGCTCCCCATACTTCCCGAGGTGGATTTTTAACAAAATTCTGAAAAAATCTTTAAATTATCCGCTAAGTCCTTGACTTTACGCGAAAATATAGTATAATATTATTTGGTATAAAATTTAAAATGCTCGCAGACTGTGTACAGCGCAATTTCAGATGTTGCCGACACGTGCGGCAATATCTTTTGGAGGATAAAAGCAATGAGTTTAAAAAATGTAAACAAACCCGAAACCAATCTTGTGGAGATTGAGTTCACCGCAGACAAGGCTGCATTTGAAGCGGCTGTTGACAAGGCGTTCAAGAAGAACGTAAAGAACATCAACGTTCCCGGCTTCCGCAAGGGTAAGGCTCCCCGTCACATCATCGAAAAGATGTACGGCAAGGGCGTATTCTACGATGAAGCACTCAACGATATCGTTGGTCCCGCATATGAGGACGCTATGAAGGATCAGGATTTCCAGATCGTAAGCCAGCCCGAATTTGATGTTGTTGAAATCGGCGACGACGGCGTTACCTTCAAGGCTAAGTTCTATGTAAAGCCCGAAGTTAAGATCGCTGACTACCTCGGCCTCCCCGTAACCAAGACTGTTCGCGAGGCAACCGATGCTGACGCTGATGTTGAGATCGAGCAGGCTCGTTCACGCAACTCCCGTCAGGTTGAGATTACCGACCGTGCAGCACAGAACGGCGACCTCACTGTTATCGACTTTGAGGGATTTGTTGACGGCGTGGCATTCGAGGGCGGCAAGGCTGAAGGCCATCACCTCACTCTCGGCTCCGGCTCCTTCATCCCCGGCTTTGAGGATCAGATCGTTGGCAAGAACATCGGCGAAGAGTTTGACGTAAACGTAACCTTCCCCGAAGAGTATCACGCTCCCGAGCTTGCAGGCAAGCCCGCAGTATTCAAGTGTAAGCTCCATGCAATCAAGTTTAACGAGCTTCCCGAGCTTGATGACGAGTTTGCAAAGGATGTTTCCGAATTTGACACACTCGCTGAATATAAAGCTGATGTTAAGGCAAAAATCCAGGAAAGATACAACAAGGCAGCTGACAATGAAATCGAGGAGCAGCTCATAAACGCTCTCATCGAAAAGCTCGAGGCAGAGATTCCTCAGCCTATGTTCGATGCTGAAACCGAGAACTTCGTTCGTGACTTCGACGGCAGACTCCGCATGCAGGGTCTTGACCTCAAGACATACTTCCAGTACACCGGCCTTAACCTCGATGCACTCAGAACTCAGATGGCTCCTCAGGCAGAGCGTCAGGTTAAAACCAGACTCGCTCTTGAGAAGATCGTTGAGCTCGAGAAGATCGTTCCCTCCGACGAGGAAGTGAACGAAGAGTACGACCGTATGGCAAAGGCTTACAACATGGAAATCGACAAGATCAAGGACATGGTCGATGTTGCAATGGTAACTGCTGACGTTTGTGTTAAGAAGGCAGTTGACCTCGTAAAGGAAAAGGCGGTTGTAACCGAAAAGGCTTATGAAGAGCCCAAGGCTGAATAATTTCGCCTGTTAAATGGAATAATCGACGGGCGGCCTACGGTCGCCCGTGTGATTGTTAAGGACAAAAATACATTTTTCGAGCAAATTCCACACTATATTTCCAAGAAAGGAAACTTTTCATTATGGCACTTGTACCAATGGTCGTGGAGCAGACCGTCCGCGGTGAGCGTTCCTACGATATTTACTCCAGACTTTTAAACGACAGAATCGTATTCTTATCCGATGAGGTAAACGATGCAACCGCTTCCCTCGTCGTTGCACAGCTTCTTTTTCTCGATGCACAGGATCCCGATAAGGATATCAGCCTCTATATCAACAGCCCCGGCGGTTCTATCTCCGCAGGTATGGCTATCTACGACACTATGAATTTCATAAAGTGCGACGTATCCACAATCTGCATCGGCATGGCGGCAAGCATGGGTGCTTTCCTTCTCGCGGCAGGCACAAAGGGTAAGCGCTTCGCACTTCCCAACAGCGAAATAATGATCCACCAGCCGCTTCTCGGCGGTCTTCAGGGTCAGGCATCGGATATCAAGATCCACGCAGATCACATCATCCGCATCCGCGAGCGCATGAACACTATTCTCGCAGAGCGTACCGGTCAGACTGTGAAGCAGATCGAAAAAGACACCAATCGCGACAACTTCCTTACCGCAGACGAAGCTTGCAAGTACGGTCTTATCGATAAGGTTATCGCGAAGAGAGAAAACTAATAGAGGAAGTTTAAATGGCAAACGAAAACAACAACCAGGGACATACGCCCAACCGCTGTTCCTTCTGCGGCAGAACCGAGGATATGGTGGAGTTTCTCATCCCATCCCCCACAGGTGCAACTATCTGTGACAACTGCATTGACGCATGCAATCAGATTATATCCGATCATGAGCAGATGTTAATGGGCGATGACGAGGAGCTCTCGCTCGCCACTCTCCCGAAGCCTGCAGAGATCAAGGCAATGCTCGATGAGTATGTCATCGGTCAGGATGCGGCGAAAAAGGTACTCGCGGTATCGGTTTACAATCACTACAAGCGTATACTGAACATCCCAAAATCCACGAGATACTCCAAAAAAACCGCTGAAGCAAAGTCCGATGACGTGGAAATTCAGAAAAGCAACGTGCTTCTCCTCGGCTCCACCGGTGTCGGCAAAACATATCTCGCACAGACGCTTGCAAAGGCGCTGAAGGTGCCGTTTGCAATAGCGGACGCCACCACGCTCACCGAGGCAGGATATGTCGGCGAGGACGTTGAGAATATTCTGCTCCGTCTTATTCAGGCGGCGGATTACGACATCGAGCGCGCAGAACGCGGTATCATCTACATCGACGAGATTGACAAAATTTCGAGAAAGAGCGAAAACCGCTCGATCACCCGTGATGTTTCAGGCGAGGGCGTACAGCAGGCGCTTCTCAAGATACTTGAGGGCACTGTATCCAACGTTCCCCCACAGGGCGGACGCAAGCATCCGAATCAGGAGTTCATACAGATAAATACCGCGAACATACTCTTTATCTGCGGCGGAGCTTTCGATAAACTCGAGGACCTCATCGCAGAGCGCAAGGGCAGTCAGATGGTCGGCTTCACAAGTGACATCAAGAAGAATGACGAAAAGGTGAAAGCCGGTATTTTCAAGGACGTTACACCTCACGATATCGTAAAATACGGTCTTATCCCCGAGCTTGTGGGACGTATTCCCGTAATCGTATCGCTCGACAGCCTTGACGAGGCGGCGCTGGTACGTATCCTCACCGAGCCGAAGAACGCGCTTGTAAAGCAGTATCAGAAGCTTGTGGGCATGGACGGCGCAGAGCTTGTGTTCGAGGATGATGCTGTGGCGGCAATTGCCAAGCTCGCAATCGAGCGCAACACCGGCGCACGCGGACTTCGTGCAATTATCGAGGATATCATGACGGATATCATGTACGATGTCCCCTCTCGCGAGGACATCAAGAAGGTTATCATCACCGCTGATGCGGTCAACAAAAAGGCTGCGGCGAAATACGTAACCGAGGCTGATAAATAAACAAAAATACCGCCAATAGCCCAACTTCTCATAAGGAAGTTGGGCAGTTTTATTCGCCTGCGGCGAGTTCTATTGCTTCGCAGTGATATTCGGCTTACGCCGAGTGGTATTCGCTACGCGAGTTGGAGAGGCAAATAAAATATCACTAAAGCCGTAGGCTTTAATATCACTCCGACGAAGTCGGAATATAACTTGACTACTTATCGATTTTATTGTATAATAGCTTTAGAGGTGATGTTATGTCGAACAGCGTTATGAGATATAAAGCAAAGGGATTTGCTAAAAATATTGTTTTTCTTTGCCGTAATATGAAGGCAGAGCACAAAGAAACGGTGCTCATAAATCAACTGCTGCGTTCAGGCACTTCCATTGGTGCAAACATTCACGAAGCGCAATATGCACAAGGTACAAAAGATTTTATATCTAAACTTGAAATTGCCCAAAAGGAATGTTATGAAACAGAATATTGGCTTGAGCTTTTGTATGAAACAGGTTGTATTGAAGAAGCGGCTTAGAAGTCAATTCAAAATGATTGCGGCGCGATACGCAGAATGTTGATTGCGTCTTTGAATACAATAAAATCAAAGCAAGAATAGGGGGCATGGGATTTGCCCAATACCTTTGTAAAACAAAGGCGAAACTTGCGATAAAATCAGGAGTATTTATGAAAAAAGCACTTTTACTTTTAACTTTTCTTATTACATTAGCGATTATATTTACTGCTTGTACTTCTTCTGAAAACAATCAAACGGAAATTAGTACATACAATGATTCAATGTCTACAAAAGATTATCCCATTCACGATGTTTGGGTTTATCGGTACAATATTCAAACAAAGAGTTATGATTTTGCTCCCTGTGGCTACATAGATGAGTACACATC
Source organism: Candidatus Flemingiibacterium sp. (assembly GCA_045636265.1). Taxonomy (GTDB): domain Bacteria; phylum Bacillota; class Clostridia; order Oscillospirales; family CAG-272; genus Flemingiibacterium. The sequence continues at coordinate 7,622 of JAZTXD010000059.1, read as the reverse complement.
AGTTGCTGATAGCAAAGACTACGACCTTGTAAAATTAATCAGCGGTACTTATATGTATTTAGGTACAATAAAGGGATATCAGAACGAAGATAAAACTATTCAAATATATCAAGTAAAATTACCGGAATTATCGTCTGATTTTACATTAACTAATGATTCTATTAAATTAGATTATTCTGGAAATAGCAAAATGATTGAAGTTGAAGGATGGATTTATCTTAAAGGCACAGAAATAATTGCCGTTTCACCGTTATATAATGAATAAAATCAAACCCCGACATGTTTTCAAAGTCTGTCGGGGTTAATTATTTGTTTGTCGCGGAGCAAATCCAGCCCTATAAGCAAACTTCCTTATGAGAACCAGCCAATAAGGCGGTGTTTTTTATTTCTGCTTATTCGAATTTAAGCTGTCCCCATTTTTTCGGTGGGATGCCGTGAGTTTTTTTAAATGCCCGTGAGAAATATTCCACGTCGGGAAATCCGCATGCCGCGGCAATATCCGCTATCTGCCCCTGACGCGCGAGAAGCATTTGCTCTGCCCGCTCCATACGTTTTTGCATAACGTATTCCATTATCGTAATTCCAAACTCTGCTTTAAAGTGCTCGGTTAAGCTTACCGTGCTTCGGTGGAGCTGCCAGCTGAGGTCAGACAGCGTTATCTTTTTATCTAAATTATCGTTTATGTACTTCTTCACCGCCATGCCAAGGCTCTGCGTTTCATCCGACATATATCCGCTCTGCCCAATGTGGTCCGCGAGAACGCCGAGCATATTGACAATCGCGTCAATCCTCTCCCTCGGATGATGCGGAGTGGATTTTATACACTCGCTTATATGGTTTGCATCGGCAGACGGCACAAGATGCAGTGTACTTTTGAGAATCCTCTCATCAACTCCGTCCGCTTCTTCGATTCCTGCACCGAGGAAAAGGTACGCCAGCACTTCCCCGTTTTTCATTATCGGCGCAACAGCCTCAAAAAAGCCGAACGGGCAGACAAACGAAATCGTCCGCTTCTCCGCCTGGGCACGAAGCAGCCAATCACGGTCTGATTTTATACAGGTATTAAGGCAGGATGAGTCGCGGTGTATGGCCTCGCAGTACCCCACACGTCCGGTATTCGCGGACACGCTGTAGCGGAATTTAGCATCGAAGATACACACGGTCATACCGGTTATTTCATGAAAGTCGTGAAGAAGCCGCACAAGCTTTTCTTTTTCCAAACACAGCACCTCCCTTTCCCTAATTATAACACACAAAAATGACAAATACAACAATTATTTATAAAAAACCGCGATATTTTATTAATTTTTCAAATTTATTTATCGTTTTATCATTGTTAAAGATGCCGTCAGTTGATATAATATAACTGTAATATAATATAAACTGCAAAGGAGATATATTTTATGGCAAAGCGCAGTCTTTTAACAGGCGTTGCCTACCACGGCAACAGAATGCTCTCGCACGCAATCGAAGACATGAAAACAATAGCACGCGCCGATATGGACGTGGTACTGCACATGTATTCCCACACCGACTGGACACGCCACAAGGCGGTTATGAAGGATATGTTCAAGGCAACCGAGGATCAAGGTCTTGAGGTTTGGGTTGACAACTGGGGACTCAGCGGCCCTCCCGGTGACACATCGCACTTCCTTGCGTTCTATCCCGACAGCCACACCTACTTCAACAACGGCGAAATGTCCCCTACATACGCTTGTCTTAACAGCCCCGATCTCCGTGACTTCCAGAAGAAGTGGATCGACGATGTTTATGAGATCGGCGGACGTACTATATTCTGGGACGAGCCGTGTATCCCGAAGAAGAAGCTCGAGTCCGGCGAATTTGTATACGGCTGCTGCTGCCCGAGATGTAAGAAGCTCTTCGAGGAAAGATACAACCGTCCGATGCCCACCGAAAATGTTGAGAATGACAAGGACTTCATGCAGTTCCGCACCGACACAGTCGTTGACTATTTCCGCGAGCTTACTGAATACTCCACTTCTCTTGGCATGAAGAACATCTGCTGTGTAATGGTAATTCCCGAGGCAGGCTCCGACTTCGAGCTGCTTGACCGCATTTGCTCGCTCCCGACAATGTACAACGTTGGCTCTGACCCGTACTGGTTCGTTGAGAAGGACGCTCATCCTTATGAGTTCGTATACAACCAGACCAAGGATTCGCTTGCGCTGGCTGACAAGCACGGCAAGGACCACAACATCTGGATTCAGACCTTCAGAGTTCCGGCAGGTCGCGAGGAGGAGATCATACAAGCGACTGAAGCCGCATACGATGCAGGTGCAAGAACCATTCTCGCCTGGGGCTTTAATGGAAGCGAATCCAACACATACCGCGCAGAGAATCCCATTAAGACATGGGAAATGACTGTTGAGGCGATGCGCCGCATCCGTTCCATCGAGCGCGACAAGATCCTCGCAGAAAACCGCAAAAAGTATATGAAGTAAGTGGTTAACCCTCGAACCCTCACCCGTCACGCCTATCGACGTGACACCCTCCCCCAAGGGAGGGCATTAGACGAGATTGAATCCACATCACCTTCCCCTGGGGGAAGGTGGCGCGAAGCGCCGGATGAGGGTTCCGACCGAGGGTTTTACCGCAACATACAAAATGGGAGGCTTTATTCCTCCCATTTTTTTGCTCCCTATTTCATAAACTTCTTAACGAACTCAACATACTCCGCCTGATACGGCTTGTCTTCCACATAAGAGTACACTAAATTTTTAAGGTACTCGCCCGGATCATCGCCGTTCTTCTCCATGTTCGCGATGTACTCCTTGACAGCATTCATGCGAGCCTCGCCGTCAAGCTCGGTGTAGTTCGGGACTACGAAATATTCAGTGGCAACAGTGTTTCTGATCTTTCTCACGGTGGCGTACCATTCTTCAATCTCCGCAGAAAATCCCATCGGCTCCGAATACTCAAGCCCCTGCGAAGCGAGGAATGTTTGCGCCATTACGAAATGTCCTCTTTCATTCGGATGCACGCGGTCGGAGTCGTACAGCGATTCCGTGTGAGTAATGCTGTCGCCAACGAAGCAAACGCGGGCACTATCGGGGAATCGTTTCACGGGAGGGCTCCTTTATTGAATGTTAAGGTCATTATATCACAGTTTATACACCGTGTCAAGAAAAAAATCGGCGCACCCTTTAGTGCGCCGATCTGTTTTACTTTTATTCAGCCTTTGCCGAGTCTGCGATGATCTTCTGTGCAACGTTTGCGGGAACTTCCTCGTAACGCTCGAAGTAGAACGTAAAGCTTCCGCGTCCCTGTGTGGTTGCACGGAGTGCTATCGGGTAATCCATCATTTCAGCCTTGGGAACCTCTGCCTGAACGTTGGTGTAACCCTTCTTCTCGTGCGACGCTTCCATACCGAGCACACGTCCGCGACGCTTGTTGAGATCGCCGATAACGTCGCCCACCATGTTATCGGGAACAAGGCAGTTGAGTGCACCGACCGGCTCAAGGATAACGGGATTTGCCTTGGGCAGACCGTCCTTGTACGCAAGGTTTGCCGCCATCTTAAAGGACATTTCCGAGGAGTCAACGTCGTGATACGAGCCGTCATAAAGGTCAGCCGCGAGTCCGACTACGGGATATCCCGCGAGAACGCCCTTCTGCATTGCCTCTGTAAGACCCTTTTCAACCGCCGGGAAGAATCCCTTCGGAACGGCGCCGCCAACAACACTCTCGGTAAACGTAAGTCCGTCGCCCTCGCCGGGAGCGAATCTGATGCGTACATGACCGTACTGACCGTGACCGCCGGACTGCTTCTTATGCTTTCCTTCAGCCTCTACAGTCTTCTTAATGGTTTCGCGGTAGGCTATCTTCGGCTTTTCAAGTACAACGGATGTACCGAAGCGGTTCTTAAGCTTTGCTACAAGCACGTCAAGATGAATGTCACCGACACCGGAAATAAGAAGCTGCTTTGTTTCCGCGTTGTTCTCATAACGTGTGGTGAGGTCCTCTTCGAGAAGCTTTGCGATACCCGAGGATATCTTATCTTCATCTCCCTTTGCAAGCGGCTTGATAGCCTGAGTGAGGAAGGGCTCGGGGAAGTCAATACCCTTATACTTGATATCCTTTGCGGATGCGGTAAGCGTGTCACCCGTATTGGTTGCATTGAGCTTTGCGGTCATACCGATATCGCCGCAGCAAAGTGCTTCAACCTCGGTCTGCTTCTTACCGCGGATAGTGTAGATACGCGCCATCTTTTCACTGCCGCCGTTTGTGGTGTTGCGAAGCGTCATATCCTTCTTGAGAGCACCGCCAAGAACCTTGAAATAGGACATCTTACCGACAAACGGGTCGGCAACTGTTTTGAACACAAAGATAGATGTTTCTCCCTCGGGATCTATAGCCATCTCGTCCTCGCCGTCGGGTGTAATAATTGTTTCGGTCTTGCGTGCCGTAGGACGCGGGAAGGAGTCCGCGATAGTGTCGAGCACCGCAGTAACGCCCCACATCTTCGTTGCGGAGCCGCAGAATACGGGAACGATCTCGCCGTTTATAATGCCGTCGTGTACGGCGTTCATAGCTTCATTATATGTAATAGGCTCTTCGTTGAAGAATTTATCCATAAGATCGTCGCTGGTCTGTGCGATCGACTCATAGAGCATGTTGCGGTATTCTTCTGCGATAGCCTTAAATTCTTCGGGAATTTCCGACTCCATATTGGCGCCGCTCTTGTCGTAAACCTCAGACTTCATGTCAATAAGATTAAGGAAGCCTATAACCTTGTCGCCTTCGATCATCGGTATGAGAAGCGGACATACTGCCACACCGAATTTTTCACGGAGTGCGTCAAATACTCTCTTAAAGCGAGCTTCGCCGTCATCAAAACGGTTGATAAAGAATGCCTTCGGGATACCTTCTTTTTCTGCCATATCCCATGCAAGCTCGGTTCCGACCTCAACGCCGTTACGTCCGTCAACAACGATAAGTGCGCTGTCGGCAACTCGCATAGCCTCGAGCACTTCGCCGGAAAAGTCAAGATATCCGGGGGTGTCGAGCAGATTTATTTTACTGTCCTGCCATGAAAGCGGTTCAACTGTAGTTGAAAGTGAGAATCCACGACGGATTTCCTCGGGATCGTAGTCACTTACGGTGTTTCCCTCAGGAGTCCTTCCGAGACGGTCGGTTTCTTTCGCAAGGTAAAGCATGGCTTCGCAAAGCGAGGTCTTTCCGGTTCCGCCGTGGCCGAGTAGGGCTACGTTACGTATGCTTTTTGTGGTAATCTTGTCCATTGTGAAAATGCTCCTTTTCTGTATATTTTTTTGGGAATGTACCGCCCGCACATATATTTATGCGTGACAGGATTCAGATAGTCGAACTTATAATTTGCGTGTATTTTGTTGATAAACCATAATATTCACTAGCTGATTACACTGTCTATTATACATTATGCAAGGCATTTTTTCAAGGGGTTTTAAAAAAATAATGTCCATTGTGACATAGAAATCAAAGTCACATTTTTGTATAGTTTGTACAATTTTTGCATGTTTTCGGCACACGGTTATCCCGTAGGGGCGCATCACGATGCGCCCGTTTTATAAAATTTGCGCCTTTTGCGGGCGATTCGTGAATCGCCCCTACAAGGTATTTGCACAAAACAAAAGACGGCGGGAGCAAGCCCCCGCCCTACAAGTATATTGGTTTTCACTCACTCAGACAGTCGCCCCTGCCACGTGTTTCGTTCATACATGAGCTTGTCAACCGTGTTCATAACGACCAGCTTTTTGCGGCTCCACTGGGGCGCGATGAGCGTGTCCGCCATGCCGTCGCCCGTCAGTCTGCCGATAACCGTTTCCGGCGGCATTACCTCGAGCTGACGCACAACAATGTCCGCGTACTCTTCAAGCGTCAGACATTCAAATTCTCCGCGCCTGTACATATCGGCAAGTGCCGTTCCCTCTATAACGTGCAGAAGATGCAGCTTTAATTGGTCAGGACGAAGACTCGCAACAGTCTTTGCCGACTCAAGCATCATATCCGGTGTTTCGCCCGGAAGTCCGTTTATGAGATGTACGCCGATGTTTATTTTGCCGGATGCACGGCGCAGTTTTTCATATCCGTCCATAAACTGCGCAAAGGTGTGGCCGCGGTTTATACGCTCTGCGGTTGCATCGTGCACGCTCTGGAGTCCAAGCTCCACTGTGAGAAACGTTCGCTCGGCAAGCTCTGCCAGGTATTCGCACACGTCGTCCCCAAGGCAATCCGCGCGTGTGGCGATGCTGATTCCAACTGTCTGCTCAAAGGAGAGCGCCGCTTCATACTTTTCACGCAGGACGCTCACCGGCGCGTACGTATTGGTGAACGCCTGAAAATAGGCAATCGCACGCGGATGCTCCCACTTTTTCGACATGGTTTCATATGCTGCCTCAAGCTGCTTTTCTATCGAAGCGGACGAGTCGGAGCAAAAGTCCCCCGAACCGCGCGCCGAGCAGTAAACACATCCGCCAACTCCGCACGTTCCGTCACGGTTTGGGCAGGTGAATCCTGCATCTATCGGGAGCTTCGCGCACTTCGAGCCGAACTTTTGGCGAAGAAAATAGTCGTATGAATGATAGCGTTTATTTGAATCGCTGTATCTAAATGGATTTGTATCAGCTTGATTTGGCATATCACACCTCCATGCAGAATATACTATTACTATGATAACACAAGCCAAAAAACTTTTCAAGCATTATTTTTATTTTTTTCGTTAAACCTATTGACAAATAAGAATCTTTGTGGTATCATAGTTAAGTACCGAATATGCGAGTGTAGTTCAATGGTAGAATTCCAGCCTTCCAAGCTGGTCGCGTGGGTTCGATTCCCATCACTCGCTCCAAAACAAACCGCTGTGGGTTTATCCCGCAGCGGTTTTGTTTTCTGGCGTGGTGGTGGGGCTGAGAAGCTCGCCTCAAGAATGCGTGAGCATTCTTGTAGAGCAAGCGCTTGCGTTTGCTCTTGTGGGTCCACTCGATTTCCATCACTCGCTCCAAAGAAAAACACCGTAGGCTTGTCCTACGGTGTTCTTGTTTTCGTGCGTGGCGGCGTTAGTTTGCTCATTATTTTATGTACTTTGCTACGTCTGCGTTCTTCGCCCATTCCTCTTTCGCATGCTTGATCGCATCTCCTCGATAATGGCGGCGAACCACTTGTATATCTGAAAGCCAGTATTCCAATGCCGACCGGTACCGCAATCGCCGATACTATTTCGGCAGAAAGAAAAGGTGTCCTATCATCTTGTAACGATCTCCACGTAAATTCCCACAAGCTCGGCCAAAGCATGATACACAGCCGCGCCCGTGTCACGGAAGCAACGGTATGTCACACCGTTTTGCGCGTAATGCTTGCCCTCTTCGAGCGTCATATTGCCGCTGTACGGAATGGGATTGTCAAGCGTACCGGCAGCGCTTTCGCGCACTTCCTCAAACAGGCTCACCGCCACATCAGGCATCCAATCCGCTTGAGTCGTGTGTGCACCGCCATCCTTGACCTTGTAGAGCTTTTCCCCGAAGCGCACACGCGCACCGTCCTCCAACTTAACGCCCTCTCTCCATTTCGGATAGAGCGAAACTGCTTTAAGAGCATCGTTATCATCGAGCCCTCCCACCGCTTTT
>JAZTXD010000058.1:0-8661 GCA_045636265.1 Candidatus Flemingiibacterium sp. | reverse complement strand
CTTGTGCGCCTCGGTTAGTGCAAACGATCGGTTCTTGCCAATTGTTGATGCTATCGCTTCTTGGGCTTGCATATTCTGTTCTCGCTGCACCTTTGCCTTCTTCACATCTCTATCTCTGTTCATTTGTTTCTGTTGTCCTTCCGTTCAGTAGTACGCGATGCCGATTCATCGTCCTCACTTACTCCTGCGTAATAGCCATACATCTGATACTTATATCTATATCTGTATCTATATCTGAACCTGTTTCTGTATCCGTACTTATAGCTGTATGTGCGATAATCGTTCTTACTGCTTGGATCATACAGTTCCGGAACAACAGCAAGTATCGGCAAGTTGTATCTGTTCTTCAAATACTCCTCATCACGAACTGAAGTGTTCAGCAAATCTTCCATAACTATGGAAAAGATACTCAAAGCAGCGCCTATAAGCACGCCGACAACAGCATATCTAGTGTACGAGGGTGATGATCTTGACGTAGGTACAATTGCAGGGTCAATGGTTTTTACCGAACTTCCCTCAACCACGTACGATATTTTCTTGGGAAGTATATCCACTATAGCGTTAACAATTTTCTCCGCGGTTTCTGCATCAGAGCAAGTAGCGGAGATGCTGAAAACCTCAGTTCCGTTAACCGGACCTGCCGAAACCATCGACTTAATCTCACCGTATGTATAGTTAAGTCCTGTTTCTTTTAGTACATCGTTGAGTGTTGTTCTCGACTTTAAAATAATTACGTATACATCAAGCAAGCTCTTCGCTGCCGATATCTGCGATGAGCTGAACGTTATTGTGCTGTTTCCCACAGATGCACCGTTGTTGACATACATCGTAGCGGTTGCCGTAAACTTAGGCGAAACCAAGAATACCGCGCTTGAAAACGCTATAGCACCACAAATGACCATTGAGAGGACGATTACCCATAACTTCTCCCACAATACTCTGAGCATGTTAATAAGGTCAATTTCGAACTCTGCCTTATCATTATTTATCTGACCGTTCATATGTCCGACTGTTCCTTTTCTTAAAAAATCATATTATTTTGAACATACATACATTTATTTATTCATTGGATATTATACCACACCGATTACATTTTGTCAAGGTTTGACAGCAAAATATATGATATATTTTCACTCTGAGGGGAAATTAAAGTCAAGCCCAACGTAATTGAGTGTTGCCTGATACTCGTCCGCCTTTTGAGTGTCAACATCCAGGCGTTTTTTTAGACGTCCAAGCACATTTTTTCTTTTTGCAAGACGCTTTACGAAATGCACGCACCACATAACCGGAAGCAAGACAGGTGCTTTCTTGAGCACGGGATATATATCCTTCATCAAATCGTATTTGACGAAAATTGCCCCACCGATACGTTTTACTTTCACCCCAAGTTCGCTCGAGCCGTCTTTCATTTCTTTGAGTACAGCAGATGCCATTCCGGCCTCACTCTTTCCAAATTCTCCACTTGTGAAAATAACCTCGGTTATAAAATCCGTTTTATCATCACTGGCACGACCGTCGAACCACACCTCAAGCGTTAACAGTATGTTCTTATAGAACTCGCAAAGCTGTAATTTTTTAAGCTCTCCGCATATGTAATTTTCATCCAGTCCGAGGTGGTTGATTCTATATACCCAAAGGTCAACGAGGTGACGCACGCCTATTCCGGCATCTCTGTAGTGCTTGGCAAAATGTGTGAATAGGTATATCATCTCGTCTTCATCCGTCATAGAGTAGCACGTACCGTTCTGCGACTTTATCTTTCCAAGTTGCCACCCGTCACCGAAATATGCGTAGTAATCCTTATTATATGACGGAATCAGGCGTTTGTGCAGTTCAACATGGAGTGTATTCTTATCCCATGCATACTCATGGTCACTCACATATCCCTGCGAATAGGAAAGCTCCGGCATCAATGTGAGGATCTTCTCATACTGCGCCTCTTTTATGAGAATATCGGCATCTCCCATTCTTCTCATTTCCGGCTTGGGATAAAGTCCTCTCATACGTGTGCCCTTGAGCGGCATATATTCTATTCCGGCCACATCGAATGCATCCATAAGACGCTTTACTTCCGCACTTTGCATCTCGCACACGGCAATGTCCTTATAAACGCTCGGAACCGCGTTTTTTACAATGTCATACTGCTTATCCAATCCGCAGTTCACAGCGCCGTAGTAAACCATTGACACAATACCGTGTGATTTCGCATCGGAAAAAGCCTTTCCAATGTCAAATCCGTTAGGCAAACTATATTCAGTATTTGTAATCGCGCTCTTTATCAGAACCAGAAATCCACTCTGCTGTGGTGTCATATCAAAGTCCTCCGCAAGAAATCAGTATGTAATACTTCTTCTAATTATAACATGCCGCGCCGCAAATTACAAGAGAAAGTGCAAAACTTTTTATTTATTTCTCTCACACACTCAAAATGTTGACATCCTGATAAATATGTGTTATACTTGATCTATATGTACAAATTCGAAACAGTACACAAAACGGAGAGGTTTTTATGAATAAAAGTGCCGATCTGCATCACACTCACATTGAGCCCAAAAGCGGGTGGTTTGATATTAACCTTAAAGAGATTTGGAAATACCGCGATCTCATATGGTTATTTACCAAGCGAAATTTTATACTTATCTACAAGCAGACCCTTCTCGGACCGGCTTGGATACTACTCCAGCCGCTGCTGAGCACACTTATATATATGGTCGTTTTCGGTGGAATTGCCGGCATCTCAACAGACGGTCTGCCAAAGCTCCTTTTCTATTTAAGCGGCACAGCCATGTGGGGATACTTCTCTGCATGCCTTACAAAAACAGCGTCCACGTTCACCGCAAATTCACGTGTTTACGGGAAGGTATACTTTCCTCGCCTTGTAAGTCCGATCTCAACCGCACTTTCCGCGGCATTTAACTTTCTTATACAGTTCGCGCTGTTTTTACTCATCTGGGCATACTTTATCCTGCGCGGGGCAATAACTCCGAACTACATAGCAATACTTACACTTCCCCTTATACTCATCTTCCTCGGAATGCTCGGTCTTGGCTTTGGAATAATCATTTCCAGTCTTACAACCAAGTACCGCGACCTTTCCATGCTCGTCACATTCGGCGTACAGCTTTGGATGTACATAACCCCCGTGGTCTATCCGATGTCAACCGTTGATAACGGATTACTGCGCACGCTCATAATGTTGAACCCCGTCACATGTGCAATGGAAGCCTTCCGCTATATTTTCCTCGGAGTGGGACAGATCGATTTACTCTATTGGTGCATTTCCGTAGCGGTAATGCTTGTTGTAACCCTCGTTGGCATTCTGATATTCAACAGAGTTGAAAAAACCTTTATGGACACGATTTGAGGTATTTTATGAACGACGATATTTCCATAAAAATAACCGGACTTAAAAAGAAATACAAGCTCGGTCAGATCACCTCAAACACGCTCCGAGGAGATCTGCAAAGCTGGTGGGCAAGAGTGCGCAAAAAGGAGGATCCCAATTCCAAAATCGGTCAGGACACCCGCCTTTTCGGCACTACCCTCATGGCGCTGGGCGGCATTGACCTCACAGTACGCAAGGGTGAAGCGCTCGGAATCATCGGCGGAAACGGAGCCGGAAAATCAACACTTCTCAAGATACTCACCCGCATCACGGCTCCCACCGAGGGATGTATTGATATATACGGCAGAGTCGCCTCGATGCTTGAGGTAGGCACCGGCTTCAACACCGAGATGACCGGACGCGAGAACATCTACATGAACGGCGCTATTCTCGGCATGACAAAAGCCGAGATAGATGCAAAAATGGAGGATATCATAGAATTCTCCGAGGTACGAGATTTCATTGACACCCCCGTAAAGCGTTATTCTTCGGGAATGTACGTTAAACTTGCGTTCGCGGTTGCGGCACATCTTGACTCTGAGATAATGATAATGGACGAGGTACTTGCCGTTGGTGACATGGCGTTCCAGCAAAAGTGCCTTGACAAAATGAGAAGCGCCGCCACGGTGCAAAACAAAACCGTACTCTACGTCAGCCACAACATGAGCACCATACGCAGGCTGTGCGACAGATGCATTGTGTTAAGCGAAGGAAAAATAATATTCGACGGTGACGTGGAAGAGGCAATCGCAATATATCTGCGTCGAAGCGAGGAGAAGGATACTTCCGTAATCGAGCTTGACGGTATGGAGCGAAAAAAAGGTTTTGCACAGCGTGTCAAGCTTCAGAGCATACAGCTCTCAAATGCCGGCAAACGTACCGTAACACGCGGCGAAAAGCTTGATTTTACATTGAATTGGCAAACAATATCCGATACCGAAAACCTGCGGCTTCGCGTAATCGTCTGCTCGGCAGACGACACCCCTATCGGACGCGCACACTCTCCGGTTATCGAAACAAATGATACAGCATCGTTTTCGCTCGACACTACCCTTTTGGCGGAAGGCCGCTACTACATCGGCATCGGTCTGTTCCACAATGACAGCGTTGGCAACAGCAGACTGCTCGACTTCGTGGAGCACGCTTTCAACATTGACGTTATCCTGCCGACCAACGAGTCCGAGCTTGCTGTATGGCATCATCACCTCTGGGGAAATGTAAAATTTCCCGACATCGAAATTGTAAATCGCTGATCTGTATATGAAAAATCCTGCTGAAAGTCAAAATAGTGCTACTTTACAGCAGGATTTTCTATTGACTATGCAAAAAAAATGATGTATCATTTTTTTAGAGGCTTATATTGTTATAAAATAAATGTTTTCATGAAAGGATGCCTTTTCATATAGAGTAAAAGGCGCGGTAAGCATCATGTCAAAGAAAATCAATGTCACAGTCTGGAACGAATTCCGCCACGAAAAATCAAAGCCCGAGGTAGCAGCGCTGTATCCCGACGGTATCCACGGTGCTATCAAGGCTTTTCTTGATCAGAATGAAGATATGAACGTACGTGCGGTTGCTCTTGACGATCCCGAGCAGGGACTTCCGGACGAAGTTTTAAATGATACCGACGTTCTTCTCTGGTGGGGCCACGCGGCACACGGAGAGGTAAAGGACGAGCTTGTTGAGAAGATAAAGAACCGCGTTTTCACAGAAGGAATGGGCTTTATCGGTCTTCACTCCGCGCACATGTCAAAGCCTTTCCGCGGCATAGTCGGAACATCCGGACAGCTCTCCTGGGGCGAAAATCAGCGTGAGATCATGTGGACCATTCTTCCCCAGCATCCTATAGCCGAGGGTGTTCCGGAATATTTTGAGATTGAGCTTGAGGAAATGTACGGCGAGCCTTTCCGCATCCCCACTCCCGACGATCTTATCTTCACAAGCTGGTATGAGGGCGGCAATATCTTCAGAAGCGGTCTTACATACTACCGCGGCATCGGCAAGGTGTTCTACCTCCAGCCCGGTCACGAAACCTGCCGTTCCTTCTACAACCCGAACATTCAGAGAATAATCACAAACGCAGTACGTTGGGCAAAGCCTGCAAATTTTGCCTTTGACACTCCCACCGACTGTCCCCGCCGTGAGAAGCCGATAGTCGAGCTTGATGCGGCAAAAGCGGCAAAATAATTACCAAAATACAAAAATCCTGCCGGATAATGCTTCGGGTTCTTAAGGACAGTTTTACAATAATTCAACAGAAAGACAAACGGTTACAGCCAGAGGCTCCCTTGTGCAAAGGGAGCTGACGCCGAAGGCGGCTGAGGGATTGTTTTGGTGCAAATTTTAACATTTACAATCCCTCCGTCACGGCTACGCCGTGCCACCTCCCTTTACACAAGGGAGGCTTTTTTCTTACCGTGAGTGCGCACTTACTCACCACTGAATGTGATGGTTGTGCGATAGAAAACAATTTGAATAAATGTACCGCCGAGAGTTACGTTTGGTCGCTCTCGGCGGTACATTTTATTCACATTCAAAATAGGGCTTGGTTCTGTTGCAAGTAAAATCGTAGTAGCATTGTCTTGCATTGATGAATTGGTAAGCCATCATCAATAACGGTCGGATTTCGGGATTGCTCCACTTATGATACACCTTGATTACGCTATCATCGAGTGTTAAGCTATCTTCATTTAAAAGACCGTATTTAACAAGTAATGGTTCAATTTCAACAAATCTTTCAAGAGAGATTCCAATGTTTTTAGCCATCATTTCCGCTGTGTATTGACTTGTTTCTGTTGTGCTTTGTGTGAAAATAATTGTCTTCATTCCATCTTCTGAAGCAAGTAATGAAAAGAACTCTCCAAAGTTCTTTTCGGACAATAGCTTTTTTGATATTTCCGGAGTATCCCAAACCGCACAAAAGAAAGGAAAGTTTTCTACAAGCGATAAATATGTTGTTCCATCATTATTGATGATTTGTGATGTTATTTGCTGGTTGCCACGATTCTTTTCAACAACATTTTTTAATAGCGGTCGGCTTTCATTCCCAAAATATGCGCTTTGTACAGTCCATATAGTATCAAACAAAAATTTGAACAAATCTATACCATCTTCTTTGCAGTGAGTTTTTTGAAGGCAAAACTTAAATAAATCATTAAGGATTTCATCTTGAGAGTAATCGGTTATTTTCTTTTCTACCCCAAACAAGGCATCAATAGACACATCCAAAATCTTAGAAATGGTCGGCAATAAATATGTGTCGGGAACACCACCGTTTTCCCATTTTGATACAGCTTGTCCCGAAACGCCTACGAGTTCTCCAAGTTGTTCTTGTGTATAACCTTTAAGCTTTCTGTATTTTGCAATCTTTTCTCCAATTTTGAGTTCCATAATAACCTCCATAGTTTCATTATCACCGGTGTGAACTTATTATATCACAAATCTCGGTTTGATACAATAGAGGCGATGTTACGTTTTACAACTGCGAGTTGAATATTGCGTCTGAAAATGTAATGCATTGCAAGAAAAAAGCAGAGAACGCAAAAGCATTCTCTGCCTTTTTTGTCGGGAAGTGCTCAATTACACTATTTTCTCAAAACTGTCCTTTAGCACCCAAAGCTAACCCGGCAGGATTTATTTTATTTATTTTTTCTCGTCGCCGCGAAGCTCAACACGTCTGATCTTACCGCTGATAGTTTTGGGAAGTTCATCCATGAACTCAACTATTCTCGGGTACTTATAAGGTGCGGTGTGAGTCTTGACATACTCCTGAATTTCTTTCTTAAGCGCATCATTTCCCTCTTTGCCCTTTACAAGCACGATTGATGCCTTAACAACCTGACCGCGAATCTCGTCCGGTGCGGCTGTGATAGCACACTCAAGAACATACGGAAGTTCCATAATAACCGACTCTATCTCAAACGGACCGATGCGGTATCCGCTCGACTTGATGAGATCGTCGGTACGTCCGACATACCAGAAGTATCCGTCCTCGTCCATCCACGCGGTGTCGCCCGTGTGGTAATATCCGTCGTGCCATGCTTCCTTTGTTTTCTCCTCATTTGCAAAATAACCGAGGAAGAGTCCGCAAGGAACATGCTCTGCGGTGCGGATGCAGATCTCACCCGTTTCACCGACAGCGCAGCGCTTTCCGTCAGGATCAAGTATCTGTACATCATAAAGCGGACTGGGTTTGCCCATTGAACCGGGCTTCGGAGTCATACCGACGAGGTTTGCAAGAGCGAGCGTTGTTTCGGTCTGACCGAATCCCTCCATGAGCATAACGCCTGTCGCCTTTATCCACTGCTGCCATACCTCGGGATTGAGCGCCTCACCTGCAGTTGTGGAATATTTGATGCTCGAAAGATCGTATTTCGAGAGGTCTTCTTTAATAAAGAAGCGGTACATCGTGGGAGGTGCACAGAATGTGGTTATGCCGTACTTTGCGAACATCGGCATGATGTCGTGCGCCTCAAACTTGTTGAAATCGTATGTGAATATTGCCGCTTCACAAAGCCACTGACCGTAGTATTTACCCCAGAGAGCCTTGCCCCAGCCGGTGTCGGAAATGGTGAAGTGTATGCCGTTCGGGTCAACATTATGCCAATATTTTGCGGTTATGAAATGTCCGAGTCCGTACTTGCAGCTATGGGTTGCGATCTTCGGATATCCTGTTGTACCCGATGTAAAGAACATGAGGATAGGATCATCACCGCACGCAGTATCGGCAGTGCGCTCGTAAACATCGGAGAATTTCTCAAACTCCTCAAACTTGAGCCAGCCGTCCATTTCACGCGACTCATTTGCACAGCAAAGAATCTTTGTGTGAACATCAGGACAGTTTGCAGCCGCAAGGTCAGCCTGGTTTGCAACATCGCCGTCAGCCGTACAGATTATCGCAGACACGCCTGCCGCCTTGAAACGGTACTCGAAATCATGCTCGACAAGCAGATTTGTCGCCGGGATGATAACAGCACCCATTTTGTGAAACGCGGTGATCGTAACCCAGAACTGCCAATGGCGCTTGAGCACAACAAGCACACGGTCGCACTTTTTAATTCCGAGAGATTCGAAATAGTTCGCCGCCTTTGCGGAAAGCTTTGACATGTCACCGAATGTGAAGCGGCGCTCGGTCTTATCCGCGCTCAGATGAAGCACCGCGAGCTTATCCGGATTCTTCGCGGCAATGGCATCAACAACGTCAAAACCGAAGTTGAACTTGTCTTCATTGTGGAACTTTATAGAGTTGAGCACACCCTTATCATCAAGCGTTGTTT
>JAZTXD010000057.1:0-32172 GCA_045636265.1 Candidatus Flemingiibacterium sp. | reverse complement strand
TGCTCATTGATCTTTTTCAGACCCGCCGGAGTCAGTCCGAGATCGCGCCAGTATGCAAGCGCATCGCGGTCGAGATCGTTGATCAGCGTGAGCATCGGGTTTTTGATCAGATTGGTCGCGCCATTCTTGTTCGTGAATTCGACAAGCGGCGCAGCGCCGGAGGCTTCAAATGCCTCGGCGACAGAATCGCGCCGCGACATGATGGCGGCAAGCGTTTCGATGATGGTCGAAAAATATTTCTGGTATGTTCCGGCAGCCTTGCAGGCCTTAACGATGCGAGATTTCCACTGTTTTTCGGTCACAAGACCAACCCCTTTCCAGTTACTTTTGCAAAAAAATCAGCCCCTCAAGCGCAGCGAAAGTGCGCCGGGAGCAGATGTCGATTTGTTGGTTGATTCTTCTTATCCGCGCGCGTGTGCTCGCGTATCATGCGCGCGACCCCACCCCGAAAAAACTCCGCGCGGTTGGAAAAAGTTCCCTACGCCGTTTCCCACGGCTCGATGCGAGCGGCGCAGGGGAGGGGGGATCAACTGCGGTGCCCGCCCTTCTCAGGATGTTTTTTGTTGTGGCAAGAGGCGCATAGGCTGATCAAATTGTTGTCAGTCAGCGCGAGATCGGGTCGCTCCTCATACGGCACGATATGATGCACGGTCGTTGCCGCACGGTTGCGTCCGTAGCGCCGGCATTCGCGGCACATATACCCATCTCGTCGGAGAATCTTTTCGCGCTTATGTTCCCACGCTTTCGATGTGTAGAAGTCCAAACGATCACCTCGTAGATAGAGTGCGAGGCAGCGCCCCATGCCTAAAGCGCTGCCTCTTGTCTGAATGGAGGAGATGGTGATAGCCCCGATACATGCCGCCTCGGTGGCGGGCGGTGTGTATGTCAAGAACCCCAACCCTTGACGATACCATGATATCATGATGTTTTGGCTCATAACTATCAACATTAATTTCGGAGACCGAGATGCGTTGCAACGAGCCGAATAAAATCCCCGTGCCAACGCCATGCAGTAGCCTCTGCGATGTGAAAGCGCGGATAAACATCCGAGATCCGGCGCTGCGTCTTGCCGAAATAAATCGCGCGAATAAACGCAACGCGCTCATCGCCTCCCGGCATCAGCGTTGTGGCATCGAGCGACCGCTGCACGGCGAGATACTCGCGCTGATCCTGCGGCATCAGTTCGCGTAGGGCAATGTCTTCAACGGCGCGACCGACTCCGCCTCCACCGCCGCGCGGATCGCCGCCGTACTTTGCCGTGATGTTCTGCTCGTGCAACTCGTCATACTGCTCCTTGAGCATCGGGTATGCTCGCAGCACATTCCGGATATAACCCCACCAGCGATATCTCGGTTTACTCATCTTCAGCACCTCCGCGTCCTGCAAGTGCGTTTAACTGATTCGTTATAGATCGGCGACCGAGTTTGTAGGCCCTTTCTGCCGCAGCCTCTGCCAGGTCGTCCCACTTGGCGCGCTCTGCCATCAGCAGTGTCAGCTGCTGGTTTTTTGCGATCAGAAGCTTGGCGGCGAGGTCGCACGCCGAGACGAGGTTGACGCTCTCGTAGTGAATCCACCGCTTCCCGCTTCCAATGTCAGCGAGGTATGCGATCAGATCAGATTCGTCGCCCGGATTCGATACAGCTGCAAGCAGCGCATCGTCCGCGTAAACTGTGTTCATGTTTCCCTCCCTTGTGTTTCGCGCCGTTTTATTTGTGCCGCTCACTTGTTATACATGGCTTGTGCCCCAAATTAAACGCGCGATATTTTGTTTTTTCGTTTCCGCGACTTTGTCTGCTTCGGCGGCGTTGGCAGCCGATACTCCAAATATGAGTATCTTCCCCATTCATTGCACACCTGCTCGCTAAGCACAATGTGCGCGTTAAGTGGAGCCTCAAGCCGCACATCGCCATCGACCCATGCGGTCGGCAAAACCTCCGGGCGCGTCAGGTTTTGACTGCACGCCCATGTCCGCGCACCCGCTTCGTAGGTTCCGTCATCGCGGGCCTCCTTGGTCATGTACTGCGCAAGCTCCTTGCTGCCCCAAGCATCAAACGGTTCAAGATGCACATCGCTTGCGGTTCCGTATTTCCAGAGAGCGCAAAGCTGCGGCAGCGCATCCGTGCCTGCGTTGATCAGTATGTGATGATGTACGCGGCCTCCCGTGTGCCGCCCCTCGATGTTGTAGATATATTTGAGATCGCGGAATGCGCTCGATTGCCGCAGTAGGCGGATAAAGCTCTTTATCTTTCTGCGCGCCTCCTGACGGTTTCGGGGGAGATGCTCGTGATCATAATTAAGGACGAGCACGCTGTCGCCGCTTCCAAAGTTGCACTCGATCAGCAGCTGGAGTTTCTGCCAGCTCGTGCGCGCGTTGATCCGGCGGCGCGCTTCGCAGGATATGCGCGACTTTTCTGCGCGGACTTTTTCGGCATCCGCCGGATTGCTTTGCGTGTACAAAACCGCACGGACAAAGCTGCCGGCGCGGATCACTTTCATTCTCTGCTTTGCGATCTTTGCCGCCTCCTTTTGTTATTCGCTGTAGCGCACCTCCCACGGCTGGAAGTGCTTTCCGTTGATCTGTTTCAGCCGCTCGTCGATCTTTGCCTTTGCGTAAACAAATTCGGGGTCATCCTTGCCGTCCCGCGAGACCATTTCCATCATCTCGGTAAGGATATCGGAATAGACCTCCGTCCACTTTTCCGCTCTGCCCTCGCCCATGTGGAACACTTCTGCAGCCGCCATGTCTGCGACATCCTTCGCCATCTGAAGCGCGACATTCACTTTGCGCGCACTCATGGCTTGATACCTTGCTTCCATCTTTGCGAGGAATGCGTTCTGTTTAGCCATTCTCTTTAAGCACCTCCAGCGCTTCGTCAATCTTTTGTACGGCATCAACTACGGCACTTGCTTGGCTATCGCAAAGACCATAACTGACACCTTCGATCATCCCAACCGCTCTTTCAATGGTGCTTATGACGGAAATCAGTTTTTCATTAGTCATCGCCCTCGCCTCCTTACCCGGCAATCAATGTGCAGATTGATGTGATTACCATCAAAGCGCCTGCGACTATAAGCAGTACGCACATAATCTTTAATCGAAACAGAAGCTTATCGAAACCATTATCCATTACGCATCTTTTCTCCTCTCGCCGTAGCTGCAAAAATCGTCTCTCTCCATATAGATGTTTTCGCCGCTTCCAAATTGAGAAGCTTCCACAGAATGCAGCTTGCAAATTTTGTAACCGTGGGAATCGTAGTGCTTGCAATCCTTGCAACGCACCACCTCCACCGCATCGATGTTTGGTATGGTTGGTGCGGTCATCAGAACTGTTCTGACGAAATTGTAATCCTCTGCAACTTGCTTCCGTCCTTGTGCTGCATATCGTTTCATCAACGCATCCAGTTTTTCGTCAAGCGCATCCGCATCAATCAGTCGCATTCGTATCATCCTCCAAAAGCTCGTCCATCTGCTCCGCTACACTCTTGCCTTCCCGCGGCCAGTAGCCCTTGAACTCCGCTTCCGCGCATCGGGCGGTGGCGATCTCCGGGTCGCTGCCGTAAAGCCTACAGCGATCATTTTCAAGGTCGCAGTTTGTACAGATGTTGCAGTTAATTTCCAGCATTTCCGTCGCCTCCTTTGGTCTCATATCCGCGCCGCAGTTGGGCGGCTCTGGCACTTCAATCGGTGTCCAATGCGTATGGTAGCCGCTCCAATCGCAATCGAGCGGACTTCCAACATACGGCGGCTCTTCGATTGGGAATTTCCACCAAAGCACATCGCCATAATCTTCGCCCCATTCTTCAAGCGGTCTTGCCTCTACGCGCACCACGGGACGCGCTTCGATGGTTGGGTGAGTATCTAGCCACGCCTTGGTGAGTTTCCCGGAAGCAGGGCAAGTCCCCCAATTCAGCGCATCCGCATCAATCAGCCTCATTCGCTCACCCTCCTATTCCATGCTTCGGCTGCTTCTTTGTACGGATCGACCGTCCACTTGCTTTTGAACTTGAAAATCGCTCCGCACTTTTCGCACGCTAAGTCTAAAATACTTCTCCCCTTGGCATAGTTGCAAGAGCCGCCACGCACGGATATCTCACCGCCGCAAAACGGGCAAGGTTTAAGTTCTTCCATCTGCATCTCCTCCCCATTGTTCTGCCATTGCTTCGCCCAAGCCGACATAGGTTTTGCTTCGCGCCCTTGCTCGTTCTTCCGGCGGCAGACTCATGGTGTTCATGTGCCAAGGCGAGTCCGTTCCTTTGCCGTTCTTGTACTCAATCACTCGTGGCTTGAATTTGATCTCATACTTGAGCGGCTGTACGCCGCGCATCCACAAGCAAGTTGCCTTGCGCTCACAATTCTCGTCATCTTCTTCCTTGGCAAAGTAGTAAGGATGGACAATCTGATCGGGTTTTCGAAAGTATGTGCTCATGTATCCGATCGGGTTTTCGATGACAACCTTGTCGCAATCGGCATTCCATCCCGCCATGAAAAACTCTGCCGCTTTCTGTCGGTTCTTTTTTCGCTCAATTGCTTTTTCGCCGTATCGCTCAACAGAAAACCATCTATTCCCGGTGTTGGTGAGAAAGGTGCATGGAGGGAAGAAAATGATCATATCCCAACGATCTGCAATCTCGTGCATCTGTCCATCTTGCGTGAAGAATAAGCATCGTCCATTCAACAAGGCTTTTACATCCCATCGTATATGCCACTCCGGATGACCGCCGCTGCAAGGGAGAATGTCGCACGAATATGCCTCATGTCCTGCCGCTCTCGCCGCAATTGTGACAACTTGCGACTCCTCGCAGGCTAAAAGCATCCTCATCCATCCACCTCCTCATATTCCGTCACCGCCGGAAGCCTGCCGCGAAATTTCTTTCCGTCAACCTTGACGATGTAACCGGCAGCCGTCATGCTTCGGAGCGTCTGCTCGTCATAGAGAACGCGCGGATCGCTCTCCGAAAAGATGCGCATTCCGGCGCGCGTGAAGATCTCCTGCTTCAACCGCAATCACCGTCCGCGAAATGCAGTTTTTTAAGATCCTTTTTCGCCATGTACTCGCCGTAACTCATGCCGAGACGATTGGCCTCTGCAACGCATGCGTCAAGGTTCTTGTGGTTCGCTGCGACCTGCCTGCGCCACGCCTCACGGCGGTATCTGGTGAGGCTGTCGCTCTGCTTGGCTCCGCGACAATAGGCGCACAGATAAGCACCGCTGCCTCCAAGAACCACATCAATATCAGCGCCGCATCTGGCGCAAATTTTATTGCCCATTAAATCCCTCCATAGTTGTCTGAGGCGCTCGCTCCGCTTTCCGCACCCAATCCGGAACGGGCGCTACCTCTACCGGGCGAAGCGTCTGCATCGCACCGTCAAACTCCAGCTCGATGCGGAAGCGTTCGCCATCCTTGTTTTTCCCGCATTTCAGAATGCGGTTCGATCGGTTGTCATCCGGATCACTAGGCCATAGCAGCAGCGCGACATCGGCATCCTGCTCGATCTGACCGGACTCTCGGAAACTCGACATATTAGGCGGCATCTTCTTACCCTTCTCCGTCTTCTCCGGTCTGGACAGCTGCGCCAGGGCGATGACCGTGATCCCGTTTGCCTGCGCCAGCGTGTGCAGATCCTTGGAGATGTTCGTGACCTCTTCGTATCGGTTCGCGCCCTTGGCGGTCACGATCTGGAGGTAATCGACAAAAATCACATCATAGCGCCGATTGAGCGCAATCGCACGGATATCGCTGACCGTCATACCGGCAGCAGGAACAAACTCGATGCGCTTGCGGGAAAGCACAACGGAAGCGCTCGCAGCGTTGTCCCACTGCTCCTCGCTCAGATCGTGCCGCTTGATCGTGGAGAGGGGAATGCGTGCGATATTTGCCATCATGCGATCAACCAGTTTTTTCGGCGATGTCTCGATTGTGAAATATCCAACGCGGTATGTATCGGCGAGTTCCGAAGCAAATTGCAGTGAGAGAAGCGTCTTGCCGGAACTGGCAAAGCCGCCGATCACAACATAGTCACCCGGCTCGACATACAGTTTGGCGTTCAACTCCGAAAATCCCCACTGGAAATACTCGGGCGGTGGAGCCGCCTGCGAGTTGATAAAGGCCGCAGCAGCCTCTGCCGCATCCAAGATCGCAAGGTCTGATTTTTCCGCTGTGAGCGCGTGCAGCCGCGAGATAAGCGCAGCTGCGGTTTCCGCGTTTGATGCGGTCGCCAGCTGCTCCCCGATGCGCTGCATCGCATTAAGCCGAGAATGCTCGTGGATCTGCGTAGCGTAGTAGTCCAAATCTTCGGTATAAAGCCCCGCAGCCTCGATCACGGCTTCGCCGTATTCCTCACCGGCACGATCCAGCAGCGTGAACCGATTGATCGGCGCGCCGTCGAAATGCATTGCGCCGAGCGCCTCATATAGGCCACGGCAGGCAAGGCTTGTGAAATCGGTCGGATGGAGCTTCGTAAGAATCACTCCGATGCGATTCGGCTCCGCGATCAGCGTGCCGATAACGGAGTACTGCATCTGCTCGATTGCTG
Organism: Candidatus Flemingiibacterium sp.; assembly: GCA_045636265.1. Lineage (GTDB taxonomy): Bacteria > Bacillota > Clostridia > Oscillospirales > CAG-272 > Flemingiibacterium. Next base: position 25,638 of record JAZTXD010000057.1, on the reverse strand, counting down.
TCATCAGATCACCTCCGGATCTTCAGCCCATCCGCTTCCGCCGTCCTCCTCCGCAAGCGGTTCAAGGATCGAGTCTTTCCAGCGTTCGTTGTTGAGCCATGTGGACGCATATGGCACGCCGATTCCGCGTTTCCACGCGTCTGTAGCCATCTGCTTTTTTAGCGCGCATCCCATCTCTGCGATCAACTCGTCCGAGGGCTGCAACCGATCCCAGGCGCGGATCGCGCCTTGTTTGTTTTCGCCTCTCGGATAGAACTTCCAGAATTTCTCAAAGCGTTCGGGCTTCCATTCAGCGGCTTTTTTGGATTCTCGCCGCCGTCCCCCTTGGGGGACTATAGGGGGTATATTATTACTTGTATTATTATACTTATTAATAGCGCGGAAATTTTTTTCCGGAGGGTCAGGAGATTTTTTTCCGGAGGGGTGGAAATTTTTTTCCGGAGGGGTCTCCAGTACTCGCGGCGTATCTACATACAGCCGCCGCTCCGTCACGGCGCGACTTTCATCGCGGACGATCTCGGCAGAGATATACCCACGCTCGCACAGCTGCGCGATCAGGTCGCGCGCGGTTCGATCGGTGATGCCGAAGAGATCAGCCAAATAGGCATTGGTCGCGAAGCAATATCCGCGAGCGTTTGCGAGCGCTGTGATCTCCGCGTAAAGCAGCTTTGCGTTGGGGCGAAGCTGCTCATCGTAGCGAACTTTCGCCGGGAGCACGGCATAATATGACGGTCTCTGCGAAAGTTCCTCTTGCGTTTTCTGGCATTCGTGGTATACTGAAGATGGTATTCTCATTGTTGGGGGCAAAGCCTCCGCCTCTCTGCTCGTATCGTCGGCCAACGATACGGGCATTTTTTTATTGTTATCCATATCACACCTCCGCGCGTGCAACTCTCCACTTCTGGCGAAGAAGCGCGGCCTTTTTTTCGACCCGACGGTCAAGATCGTCGATTACCTCATCGCGCAGATGGATCTCGGTCTGTGCGCGGCTTTCGCTGCGGGCAAGTTTCTGCTCCAGATGATTGCAGCGCTTGCGGAGCCGTGCGATCTCTTTGCGGTATCCGTCCATTCTGCGGTGCATTCTGCCAAGCCAAACAGCCGTGATCGAAGCAATCGCCCAAAGCGAAAACACGAGTAAAATCCAGGTATCAAAGCGAGTTAAATCCATTTCCTTTTCTCCTCTCTCATCCTCTGACCTGCTCGCAGATCTTATGCGCGAGCGGTACGATTCCAACAAAATGACAGCGTGCCGGCAAATTGTACATCCGGCGGAGCGTCGTTACCGCGATGCGGTTTCTTTCGGCAAAGTCCGCGAGTTTGATCACCTCGACATTGCCGTACTGTGCGCGGAGGTCTTCGATCACATTCCGATATTCCGGGTATTCTCGCGCCATGCCTTGTCCTCCTCTCGTTCATAAAGCGACATCCATGTGATGCCGTCCAGATCCGACTCATCGGTCAACTTGACCGCGCCGAGCGCGGATACGGAATAATAAGCCTTGCGTCCGTCAATGATCTTGATGCGTCCCACATCGTAAAAGGGCTGATCGCCGCGCCTGCGGATCGCAATAAGCTGACCGGGTCGCGGCTGCCCGCGCTTGCGACGAAAATTCAGCGGTTTCCAAATCGTCGATCCCATCAAGTCGCCTCCTCAGTTGACTCTGCAAATAATGCGTCGATCGTGCAGCCCAGGATCTGCGCCAGTTTCGGCAGCTTATCGGCTGCCGGAGAGACCATTCCGCTCTCCCACATAGAGATCGTCGACTGTTTGACATTCATTGACGCGGCGAGATCCGCCTGACGGATCTTTGCCTTTTTTCTTGCTTCAGCAAGTCCTTTCATTCTCTCACCTCCGTATTGATATGGTTGATATTTCGTGGTAGAATTTTGATATCCCACCGTGAAGGGAGGTTGATCGTATTGAGCAACCTTTTGACCCTTCCGTTCCCATGTAACGATTGATGCGGGTTGGGGTGGCGGAGCCGTGCCGCCAAAGTGAGATCGCGCCATAGAAGCGCATGGTGCTTGCGTGCGCGCGTTGCCGGCAAGCAAGGCGGCGGTATGCCGGGGGTTGGCGAACCGAGTAACCGACTTCCTGCCATATTTGCCGGCCGAGCCTGTCGGCAACGCTGCCGCGAATTGGGTAAACAAATACGGGAGAAGGGCGTAGATGCAAGCACCATCTGCGCTTTTCTTTATCCCGTACTTGCGCTAATAGTCTCCATTCTCTCGCTCCTTGCAAGCAATACGAACATCATGGACAAGGTATCCGAGTTTGCCTGCAAGCTCATTTAGGATGCCGGGACGATCCTCGTCCAGGTGCCCCAGATAATGCTCGATTTCAATGTACTTTCCAACGGAATCGTACCAGTCTTCAAATTGCTGGTCGGTTCCGTTTCTTTTGATAAATCCCCATCGGCAAATTGCTTTAAACCCGACGCGGCGCTCAATCATACAAGCGAGACGCATTTTTTCGAACAATGACAACTTGCCGATATGTGTCGTCTGATCAGCAAGCAATTCATTCCATTCCGAAAGCAGATAATCAAAGGTGTCTGTTCGGATTGCATACCATAGACCAATACGCTCATCGTGATCTAATGACTCGATATAATTGCGCCATGTTTCTTCCACCATCAGCACACCTCCTCAGTCGAGTCATCGAACAGAGCGTCGATCGTACAGCCTAAGGCCTGCGCCAGTTTCGGAAGCTTATCAGAACGAACCAACCGCTCTCCATTTTCCCACTGCGAAATTGTATTTTGCGCCATGCCTACAGCAATCGCCAAATCGGATTGTGTCAGCCCAGAAGATTTGCGAATTTCTTTTAATCTCATTTATTTGCTCACCTCGATATCTCAAATTGAGTTATAGCCAAATAATAGCGCATTCGAGATGAGATGTCAAGCACGATTTGAGATATTTTTTGTTTTTTCTTGCAAATTATCACTGTCCGTGATAACCTCAAAACGAGGTGATCCTTATGAATCGAATTGCCGAGCTAAGAAAACTCAACAAAATTAGCCAAGCCGACTTTGGCAAAGCAATGGGTGTGGCACAAAATACAATTTCGCAATGGGAGCGCGGAGCTAGAGAACCAGACTTAACAACGCTCAAAAAAATAGCGGATTATTTTAGCGTATCACTTGACTATGTTCTTGGTCGCAAGCAGGAAATCAGTTACGCGCTTTTGGACGGCGGCGAGCATTTCGGCATTGATGATTCGATGTACCGTGAAATCATGGAGTTTGCAGCCTATGCCAAAGAACAAAAAAAATCAGCCCCGTCCAAAGACGAGGCTGATCTGGTAGAACTTACCGAGTTGTTTGGGAAACTTTCTCCGGAGAATCGCACGATCCTTCTTGCTGCCGCAAAAGGTCTTGCGCAAGACAAATAAGCGCAGCACGCTGATCTGCGTTTATGGTTTGAAATAATTGCATTACTTGATAGTCGTCCATTTAATTTGCGCTCCTAACGCAGCAATGTCGAGAAAGGATTGTTTGTATGAGTATTGAGATTGTTCCGCAATGGCTACATGATCTGTTAAGCGGAGAGTGCAGCGCAGAGATCGATGAAAAGCCGTATGTTCGCCATAAAGGCAAAAGCCTCCTCCGCGATCTATGTAATTATACCGTTATCGACCTTGAAACTACCGGACTCGATCCTCAATGGGATTCCATAATTGAAGTGGCAGCTCTTCGTGTTCGCAACGGTGCCGTAACAGACACATATCAGCAACTGGTAAGACCTGCTGATGAAATCAGCAGTTTTATCACAGATCTGACAGGGATAACAAACGAAATGCTTGTGGATGCACCAGCAATCAACGAAGTGCTGGACGATTATCTGGGATTTATCGGAAGCGATGTGCTTGTCGGTCACAATGTAAGCTTTGATATTAATTTTATTTATGATCAATGCGAACTTAATGACCGTCCGAAATTCCAAAATGATTATATCGACACAATGCGGCTTAGTCGCCGCCTCTTCCCGGATGAAAAGCATCATAGGTTGAAAGATCTGGTTGCGCGGTTCGGAATTGGTTCCAATGTTGCGCACAGAGCGCTTCAGGATGCCGCCGATACACAGGCGTGCTATGGGCGATTAATTTCAGCCGCTCGCGGTTGCGGAATTGATGTGCAGGCATTTGAAATCAAAAAGCACAAACCCGGAGTTAAAGCGGCGGATATTATATCTTGCAATACGGACATTGATTCTACTACTGCTATCTATGGGAAGTGCTTTGTCTTTACCGGAACGCTGTCAAAAATGAACAGAAAGGACGCCATGCAAATTGTTGTTAATATGGGCGGAATTTGCAGCGATAATGTTACAAAAAAAACAGATTTTCTTGTGTTAGGCAATAACGACTACTGCACAACAATCAAGGACGGAAAAAGCAATAAGCAAAAGAAAGCTGAACAGCTTCGCCTTTCTGGTCAAGACATTGAGATACTATCTGAAAACACTTTTTATTCTATGATTCAAGATGATTTAGACTAACATGCAGCCAAAACCTTGAGATAACCGATAGCGTCGTAATACATGCTTGGATCTAGTCGCTCGACCAAAACGCGCAGCTCTTCTTTTCTGCGGCGATCGATCGCGGACTTGCGGCGCTTGTGAACTTTGACCTTACGGCGTACCGTGACGAGCATGGTATTTCCTCCTTTTGTAGCGCAGTGCTTTATCTCTGTAAAGCACATTCTGTAAAATTGAGCCGCGAGGCATCGGTCGGCAAACTGTCTGCCCCACGGCTCCAGCACTTAGGCTGATTAAAGCCTACCACAATCAAGATGGAAAATACAGCGCATCGTGCGAGGATTTTGTCCGTCATATAATCGGATAAATTTCCTTTACAACGCGGTTTTATCCGCGCATGATGCGGAAATGGGAGGCTAAATGAAACGGAACACAGACTACGCAAGCAAGCCCTATAACCGGTGTTTGCAGTGCCATCTGCGCATGGAGAAAAAATGCGATGGCCCCCGCACCTCTGCCATGACGCTTGAGCGTTGGTGCGAATTTATGCGCGACATGAAGACAGTGAACGGTCTGACTAATGTAGACATCGCGGAAAAATCAAAGGTATCGCTCAAGACTATCGAAAAGTTGATGGCGCAGAATTGTACGCAAGACATCATGCGCGAGACGGCGCGTCTGATCGAAGATGCCATCATCGGCAGCAGCAATCAATACCCTTGTTATCTCGCATTTGAAGAGCAGCACTCCGGCAGTGAGTCGCAGCGCATCGATGCGACGAAAGTGGAAATCCAGGCGATCCGCGATGAAGCCCAGCGCAAGATCGATTACCTCATGCAGCAGCTGGACTACTATCGAAGAGAAAACGAGAATTTATGGGCAGAGAACAATCGCAAGGCGCGTCTGGTTGATATGCTTCTAGAAAGGCAAAATGTTGTGCCCGGTGAGAAATAAGGTGATATTATGCATCAGCGAAAAGACGGCCTATGGGTCGAATACATCACGCTTGCGACCGGCACGCGTAAAGCGTTTTACGGAAAAACAAAAAGCATCGTCAAAAAGAAGATCGCCGAGTTCAGCGCCGAAAAGGAGGCAGGCGGGCGCTTCTTCCGTGCTGCCGATGCTTGGGACTCCTACCATGCTACGCAGACAACCTATAACGCGAATAAAGTTTACGCTGCGCCGCTTCGGCGAGCAAAGGAACACTTCGGCGACCGCTATCTGCACGACATCACAGCGGACGAGGTGCAAGCATGGGTGCGCCAACTCGCGGATCAAGGCTATGCGCGGCGGACGGTTCAAATCCATTTGGACATGATGCGAATGATTATGGACTACGCGATCACGCGCCCCGGCAGCGGCCTTGCGTACAATCCGTGCGCTGCGGTTCGCATCCCCTCCGGATTGCCGCAGAAGCGGAGAAACCCGCCGACGGATGAGCAGCTCGCGCAGGTTACGCCAAACACGGAGAGCGCGATGGGTCTGTTCGCCTATTTCCTGCTGTACACCGGATTGCGGCGAGGCGAACTGCTTGCGCTGCGATGGGAGGACATCGACAGAGTAGCAAAAACGATCACAGTAAATAAATCGGTTTACTACGAGGGCAATCAGCCTCTGATAAAAAGCCCCAAAACGGAGGCAGGCGTGCGCGTTGTCGATCTGCTGGATATTCTGGATCGCGTGCTGCCGGTAGGGCAGAGCGGCTATGTTTTTGGCGGCGAGAAACCTCTCACAAAAATTCAATTCCGCAAGCAATGGCTGAATTTTTGCCGCGAGGTGGGACTCGCAGAAGCAGAGCACACAGAGCGAAAAGGCGCAAACGGGCGCACATATGTTTCGACTACCTACAAGGCAACAGTCACGCCACACCAATTCCGGCACGCATACGCGTCAATGCTGGATGATGCCGGCATCGATGAGATGAGCGCAAAGACAATTTTGGGGCATTCTTCGATTGTGGTGACCAAAGATATCTATACGCACCTCAGAGAGCAGAAGCGCCAGCGCATCGGCGGCGCGCTCAACGCCTATATACAAAAAAACACGAGCGAAAACGACTCGCAGAAATGACGATTTACTGATGCACTTACTGATGCAAAAGTATCGTCATTTTTGCTCGTTTTTGCTCGTTTTTGTTCATACGGAGATTTTGTTGAAAGTTCTGAAAGTTGCCGTAAAACACAAAAAACACCGAAAACTCCGCGTTTTCGGTGCTAAAAACTTGGTGACCCGCCGGAGATTCGAACTCCGGACACCCTGCTTAAAAGACTTGATATTATCTAGATATTTACATGTTTTTTGCAATTGGTAATGCACAGATGACGCAAACATGAGAAACAGAAGCGGCGACGCTGCGTAGCGCAGCGCCGCCCGGTGCATTATTTTACGACATGCATCAGGTATGCAGAGGCTTTTTCGTGCACCGCATCTGCATCACAAATCCATGCTTTCGCCATGTCTGCGAGGAATTCCATATTCCCTAAAAATCCGTATTTCGCAAAGACCTTTCCGTAGTCACTGCGAACGGCGTTGAGAACTGCCCAGAACTCATACGGATCTAACTGGAACCCCTGCTTCATCATAAGCTCCCTGGCGTGCTCCAGCGGAATGATTTCGCCAGAGGAGCCTTCGGCTCGCTCCATCTTCTCGACCCATTCCTCCGCCATCTGCCGGCTGAACTTAGGAGTCGATTTGCTTTCTCCCAGACCGAGCGTGTACTTCCCACTAAAGTGGTGTTCGGCTTCGTTGGTGATCGGGTACGGGTATGTGGTCTGATAGACGCGGTCTGCTTCAGCGGGATACTGCCATCCTTCCTCTGCCGCAAATCCTATCCGGCGATTTGGATAGGCGTTGTAAGCATCCTCCGGGTAATAGTTCCTTCCGTTGCGGCGTCGGGTTTCATACTCCCGATCATCGCGATATTCGCGCCGCTCGGAATAGGGAGTGCCGTTTTTGGGCATATAGCGACCATCTTCATCTCGTCGATTGTAGGTGCGCTCCCTTCTTCTTCGATCCTCAAAAGGCTCCCAGTCATCGTCGCGGTCTTCGACTTGGTTCTTGATGTACATCTTCATGCGGTTATTCATGGCGCACCTCCTTTATGCCGGCGCTGTGCCGTCAATAGCGGTTAGGCTATTATCGGGCGTGCAGCAAATACGCCCCAGCAACTGGAACGCACCGCTCGTCGCAGATGTTGATACGCGTACTGCGTAGCGAGTCCTTGTGCGAAGACCAGCCGCAACAACCGGTGCACCATCACAGCGCAGAAGCGGATATTCTTCCGTTCCGTCGCCGATCGTGATGACAACCGGCGCGTTGATCGTGGTTTCATCCGGAATCGCCTGCGCGATCACGATGCAGTATCTGCCGCAGTTGTCATAGCTGCCCGCGGGAATGTTGACAGTGAGTGTATCAGCCGCAAATGTGACCTCCTCGCTGATCACGAGCCGCGAGCACAGTGTGCAATTGAATTTTGACATAGTTGATACCTCCAAAAAGTCAGGAGCGGCAGGCGACCGCCCACCGCTCCGATGTCAGTCACCCAATGATATGGGGATTGTGTTAGATGCCGCAGCCGCAGCCACATCCGCAGCCACTCTGCCCGCCGTAATTGGAACTGCCGACGCAGTACGGATACGGGGCGGGCACTGTGTAGGACGGTACGGGAACCGGTGCAATCTCCTGACGGAGCTGCTGATTCTGTGCCGTAATGAATGTGGTGAGATACGCATTCTGTCGATCCTGCGAAGCGGCTCTGCGCAGATCCTGGTTCTCGGCCTGCAGCGAAGAGATCTTGTCCTGCACAAGGAAATCGAGAATGCTTCTGGTGTTGGCGTTGGCGTTGTCTACAATGTCCCGCGTGCTGTTCTGGATCGCATTGCGCGTCTCGCAAGCCTGCGTTGCCATGTCGTAACGCACCTGCGCGATCGCAGCTCTGTTCTCGCAGCAGCAGTCAGAGAGCTGTCTGCTCAAATTGCAAAGACCGTTGTCTACGCCGTGGAAGCCGCTCATGAGTGTGTTGTTCAGCGAGTAGGTGCTGTCGCAAATGCCCTGCTGGATGCTTCGGATGCCGCTATCCAGATTGTTCAGCGCAAAGCCGTCATACACGGCAGATCTCGCAGAACCGCCGCACTCGCAACCACCGCTGCCGCCGCTGCCGCCGCCACCGTAGCCGCCAAAGCCGCCACGGCCCCAGCCGAAAATAATGGCAAAGATGATAAGCGCCCACCAGCCGTCGCCGCCAAACATGCCGCCGTTGTTACCGCCGCCGGAATCCTGTCCGAGGGCATAGCCCATTGCAAAGTTGTCTTCTCCCATAATGTTTAACTCCTTCAGTTTAATTTATTCACATCGGGATGCGCGCCCCCCGATAGTGTCGGAATACGCGCTTTTTATCAAGATGCGCCAACTGAAGCGTATTTGCTTATCGTCTCATTCCAAACATCTGCTGCAACTCGGCGAGATCAATATTCTGCTCCCTCGCCATGTTCTGCGCGATGGTTTTGAGTTCGCCGGGGGTTTTTCCTCGAATGATATTTAATGCCTGCGCGGCTCGCGGATCGCCCATTGCCATCCGCTGCATGAGATCCATCGGGTTTCTGCCGCTTCGCATTGCGTTCATGAGTTCAAAAACGGGGTTGTTCATCATACGCCTACGGCCTCCAGTCTCTGTAATACATCCGCTTTAAACGCGCGGAATTCTTCGGCGCTGGCATACTGCGGCTCGCTGTCTTGCTGCGGTCTCGCAATAAATTCATGAAAGTCGGCCGTGCCGGTGTTAGGATTAAATCGCTTGAGGTAGATCACGCCGTGACTCAGATCCGGCATGACGGTTCCTGGCGATAGGAAATCCGTCTGCATCGCGAGCGCCTCTTCTCTGCTCGTTACCGGCCTGCATGAGAACGAGCTCTGCGGCTGCGGCGAGCTTTGCTGCTGATAGCCGACATGCTGGTACGGATTGTACGGTTGATACGGGTTATAACTCGGATATGCCATTGCAATCCCTCCTTATGTGCTCATGATATACCCGAAGCCCAAAATAGAACATGGCAGGAATCCGTCAATTTTCGGTAAATTTAAGCATAAAAAAAGCAGCCTCCCCGAAGGGAGGCTGTAAAGCATCTGCTATTCGATTTCCATAACGGCACGCATCCACCATCTGCCGCTCCAGACAATCCAGAGTTTATCTTTCGCGGATCGATGGTATCGCTGCACAGACTCAACGCTGACATCGAGCGTCTCGGCTGCCTTTTCGTGCGTCAGTCCACGGCGGAGGCAGAGATCTATAACGGTTCGCTCTGCATCCTCAAGGTTTACAAGATTCAATGCGAATTCAACAAAGTCGGAGTCGGGACTTTGCAGAACGGTTCGGATTTTCTGATCCCGCGCCTTTTTCTCGGCGCTTTTGACTTTTATCTCGCAGACGCTTGCCATGCGATCAGATCCTTTCTGTAAACGCGAGGCTTACCCAGCCGTTTCGCGCCTTTTCGTATGCCTTGAGCAGCCCCCATCCATCGATCTCCTCGACAATGGTATAAACGCCGCCGTTTGTAATGGTTTGAACCACGGGATACTTGGTTGACGGGCCTTTGCGGATGTTCAGCGCGGACGCTGAGACGCGCACCGCGTATTTTTTGAACGGGTAGACCTGCCTCCCGTCTTTGTCAAAAACGGCGTATCCGTCCTCGCAGGCGGCGACAGCGTTGTCCAGAACAGTATACGCGCCGATCTGGCTTGCCACATCGCCCCACGCTTTGCGGATTCGATACAGCTGCTGCGGCTCATTGTCGGGCTGCGGTTGCGGCGCGCCTAACATCGCGGCGGCAACATCTTCGCGCAGCTGCGTGAGATCGTAGCCGAGCTTTAGTCCACGCCAGAGATGCTCCGGATCGACATGATCCGTATTAGACAGCTTGCGCTTCGTGACCTCTCCGTGTGTAAGGATCGCCGTGTACGGATTCCATCCGTAATTTTTGCAGAGGAGCGCGATCAGCCAGACCGCATTCTTGTAGCACTTCGTAGCATAGTTCTGTGCCGCCGCGAGATCGCTGACGGTGAATTTTGCGCCGGTTGTGTACTTGATCTGCTTCGGTTCGCACATTTCGATGCCGATCCATTTGTTATTACCGGGAGATCCGACATGCCAGCACTTAAAGTTGTTCGGCATACACTGGATGATTTCGGAATCATCCAGCACATAGTGCGTCACATACTGGCTCGCGTTGCGCTGCCATGAGTCGCGCAGCACCTGCGCTTTGGGCTGCGGGCAGCCGATGGAGTGAAGCACAACGCCCTGCGGCGTGTAGGTCTCAGCCGCCTTATAGCGGCTGTTTCCGGTTGTGTATTTCTGGTCGATCATCGGCATGTGCTCACGCATCCTTTCGCGGCTCGCGGTAGGACATCGCCTGCGAACTGTCGCTCATGCCGCTCGTGGTCGGATCGTTGACAACACCCAGCAGAGACAGAATCGCAAACGCCGTGCCGATGATGGCGATCAGCTGCTCCGAGATGCCTGCGATATCGAGTTCGATGCCAAACATGCCGCAGACCTGCTGCGCAAGCAGAAGCAGCGCAGGAATCATTGCCATCCAAAAAGCCTTGTTTTTGATTCGCACTTTCCAGTTAATCATTGTAATCCTCCTCGATTGTTAGCTCAGCCCAACTTTTGCCAAAATAATGCCGGCGATCACAGAGACCATGATCGTGATCAACTGATTCACGAGATTGTCCCATCGTTTCGCCGGTTTGTTTGCCAAAGATTTGACCTCGGTCTTGATTTCTTTTACATCGGTTTCTACGCGTTCCTCGCGGTCGGCAAGGACTTCCACGGCGGCGACCAATTTGTCGAGATTGGCCTGCCGCTTTTCGACATCGTCCAGGCGATGCGTGTTGGACTTGGAGCGTTCTTCGACTTCTGTCAGGCGGTGCTCGATAGAGATTTCCATTCGCACCCCCGATCTAGCCGCAGAGATCCCAGCCGCTGCCGTTGTCAATGTACGGCAGGCAGAGATCCCAACCGCTGCCGTTGTCAACATAGCATTGATACGCCTCAAACTTGCTGCCGTTGTCGATGTAAACGCATCCCGTGACCTCTGCGCCGGAGATGGTTGGCTTTGAGGTCGAGGACGAGTTGGAGTAGAAAGTCGATGTCGTTGTGGTCGATGTGCCGGAGTACGGCACGACATAGATGTAGAATGTTCCAGCCGGGATCGACTTTGTCACGATTCCGGTCGCTGCGCCAGATGTTCCGCTGACCGTGGTGCCGTCATCGGTGCAGGTGTAGTTGAAGCGCAGTTTTGTATCGCCTCCGGTGGAACTTGACAGATACTCGCTGATCTTGGAAGGTGTGACAAATATGCCGAGATATTTGTTTGCACCCGTGCCGTCCGTGCCTGCGTTGCGGATGGTAAAGGTAATCTGCGAAAGCGGCTTGTCCGTCTTGCAAGTGTACAGCGTTACATGTCGCTGCTTTGTTGACGAGTTATAGCCGGCATAGCAAAACTTTACCGATCCGTTGACCTGAGGGGTCGTGAGGGTGCTGCCGTTAAGGTAGATCTGTTCGCCCGTAATCGTTACTGCCATAGCTACACCTTCTTTAAGTAAAATCTTCCGGGCGTGCCAGCTGTCGGAAGAGTAGACCCGTATTCGTTGGAGGTGAGGACATTTTTCACGGTGCGCTCCCAGACAATGTCGCCGCTAGTGGCTGCATAGCAGCCAAAATACATATTGGAAGCGGTCGCGGAGACGGAGCCGCTGATAAACAGCATTGAGAAGCGAGAAGCGGTGTTGCCCTTGAGGAACACATACATGCCGGAATAGCCAAGGCCGAGATCGCTGATCTCTTCCGAGCCGTCTGCAAGAACATTGCGGCTGTCGAGAATCGCCACGCTCTGCGCGGGCATTTTCGCGCATACCTCGCTCATGGTTGTCGGAAATGCGGTGATGCCAAGTTCGGCAAGGCTAAAGTAGATCTTTGCGCCGATGTTTTTTCTTGCCGCAAGCGCGGTCAATGCGCCCGTTCCGCCGGCGGTGATCGGGATCGCGCCGTTTGCGCCGAAGATCGATGCAAGGGGAGCGACAGCAGAGAGGCCGCTGATCGTGGTGGTGTTGACCGTGTAGGTCGCGAGAACGAGCTGGTAAACAGTGCCGCCCTCATTCAGATCTTCCTGCACGAGATCGGGAAGCACAGCAGCTGCCTGCGTGATAAACGATGCAGGAGCGTCGGCGTTGCCGAGGTCGACCTGGAGCAGCAGCCGTCCGTTCTGCGTGCCGGATGCGGAGAGTGTTGCGAGCACGGTTTCTGCTTCGATCACGAATGTGCGACCGCAAACGATGCCGCGACCGGCACCGATGCTGATCTGGTTTGCGCCAAGATGCGCAATCTCCACGCCGGAAATAATGCCGCTTCGGGCATCCAAATGCGCGTAAAGCGCAGCATCATCGGCAGGCGTAACATTAGCGCCGTCAAACTGTTTCAAAATAATCATTGGAACCCTCCGTTCGCGTGTTATTTTTTGCTGCTTTGCAGCGTGAGCTTTTTCGTGAGATCCACGCGGACAACGCCAAAGACAAGCGTCATATTCAGCGCGCCGCGTACAAATCCGGTCAAGATGCTCTTATAGGTCTTCCCGTTGTGCTTAACATCAGCACGCGCCCCAATGGGCAAAAAGGCCGGAAATACCTTGCTGCTGATCGGCGCAGTCAGTTCGATCATGTTGTCGTACTGCTGCGGCGATAGCGCGTTATACGCCTGCGTGTATGCCTGCTCGGCAAAATCTGCGGCATCGGATGCGCGGACGATAAGCGTGTCGAAAAATACGGGAGTCACGCGCAGCCGGTCTTCGTCGCTGATGGTTCCGTCTGCGTGGAGGTAATACACCGCGCGGCGGGAAGCATCAGCCTCATCCAGCACGATGAGTTTGTTGAGCTGCCCGTAGGAGTCGCCGAGCACGATCTCACGATCCAAAATCGCCGGGAGATCTGCCTCGATGGTCACATGGTCGGCAACGCGTCCAATTGTGACGCGCACCTCTTTTTCCTGCGGATACAGATCGACCCACATGACCACGCTGTACACGGAAAGCGCGGTGCGAATAAGGTCGGAAATAAAAACAAGCGGCTGATCGCCCAAAAGGCTGCCGCTTGTCGATGTGGTTGTCACAATGGACAGACCGGGAATGTTTTGCAGGCTGTCGCCGCTGTTGATGAAATTATCGCGCAAGGCATCCGCGAGAGATGCCTCGATGCTGCCGGAGGCAATCGTTCTTGCCGCGACTCCCGCCTCAAAAAGCGCCTGAATCGGTTTGAGCGAGAGACGCGTGGAGGAGTTGTTGTTCGCTACATCGTCAACAACTCCGCAGAAGATCTGCTCAGATCCGGAGGAAATGATCGCGTAGTCGCCCTTCTCCGCCGCGATAGGCGGCACATCAAGTCCGATTCGGGTCATCGCCAGATAGTCGAACTCGATGTCTTGCTGCGGGAGAGGGGAGAAGGATCTGAAAGCAAAATTGCGGTCAAAGAGTTCGATCTTATACGGAATAGGCAAGCTTCTCCACCTCCACGGTTGCGCGAACGACATCGGTGTTTTCGCCAGTCACGGAGACCGTGCTGCTTCCGGGCGGCGCATAAATAAAGCGCTCCGTGGAAAAGTCACTCGCCGCATAAAGATCCCGCACGAAAACATTGTTGCGGGTATACTCTGCAATCTCCATCTCGGCAGGCGCTGCCGCCACGACCAGTTTGTGGTCTTCCGGGATCGTGGCAAATACGCGTCCGCGCTGGAGCGTTTCGCCGCCCTGCGAGATCGACCATGCAGGATTTGTGCACGGCCCGAAGATGTGCAGCTTGCACGGACTCTCAAGGTTTCCGTTTTCAATGGCAGCCGAGACAACCGTGCTGTCCGCGTAGCTGTACGGATACGCATAGGGGTATACTTTACCCGCTGCCTTGTTAATGTCCGCCTGCGAGGCGCTCACGAGCTCGTGCCATGTGCCAAGGCAAGAGAACACGATCGGGCAGACAAGCAAGCCGGGGTTCGTCATGTCGCCCTTTTCCAGTTTGCTAACCTTGCAGCGGCATCTGTACCACTTTCTGGTCGGTTGATACATCAGGAAAAGCGGCTCGTCGTAGGAAATAAACGAGACAAAGCGCTGATAGGACTCATAAGAAAAAAACACCATCTCGCCGGATGGTGTTTTTTGGTTCAAAAATTCATTTGACGGAAGCCAGTCATTGCCTGCGCGAAGCGTGGAAATGCTCCGCGCAAAGCCGAGTCCGGACGGCGCGTGGAAAAATCCATCTCGCGCCATGAGATCCCACTCAGCGCCGCGTGAGTTGACCAGTTTAAAATATCGCATTAGAATGCCCTCCCCAGTGCGCGGTTGATCTGCCGCACGAGGTCATTTGCCGCAGCGTTTCCGGCTGCGCTGTCATAATTTCCGAAACTGTTCTGCACAGATACTTGAATCGTCCGCTGGTTGTTATTCTGCACCGATGCGCCGCCCAGCATGTCGCCGGTCATTGAGCTAACCGATACGCCTGCGCTCTGTGCAGCACGATGCGGATCAAGTGCAAGTGCGCGGGATACGGTGTCATACACCGCAGATGCAACATCTTGCTGCTTGTGCTGAATACCGATGATCATGCCCTCGCCGACATCTTCAAACAGATCGATTGTCTCTTTGGATGGAGAATTTGACCGCGCGGCGGTGCGTCCGGATTGGATCGCAGCAGTAACAACGCGCGACATGGTCGCATAAAGCGTTCCGGATTTGTTGTTGATGCCATCAATCATGCCCTGGATGAGATCGGAGCCAAAGGACGCCCCCTCCGGGAGTGTTTTGGCGAACTGCGATTCGATACTTGCCATAACGGATGCAAGCTGCTCTTTTGCGAGTTTTGTCTGCTGGAACGAGTTGTTAAAATCGCTCACAAACTTCTTTGCATCTTCGCCCAGGCCCTCGGTGGTAACGCCTGCTGCTTCGATTTCTTCGATGATCTGTGCAAGATATTCGGAGCTTTCTGCGCTGCCATCTGCCAAAGATGCAATCAGACCCTCGTCAATGCCGTACTCAGCGGCAAGGCGAAGGTTTTCTGCATACGCAGCCAGATTGGAACTTTGCTGCTTCCACGCTTCCGTCATGCCGGAGGAGGTAGAAAGTGCTTCGTCTAGCTCGGCGGTAAATGTGTCAAACAGTCCGATCTGACCGTTTAAACTGTTGTAAGCATTGTTGTATGCCTCCGCATACTTTGCCGCGAGGTCTTCGACGGAATTGGTGGTGCTTTCAACAGCTTGCGCAACCGCTTGCTGCGAATCGACAACGCCTGCCGTAGAGGATGCAAGCGTTGTCTCTGCTTGTGTTAGGTTTTCGATTGCAGCTTCTTCCGCTGCAATTTCAGCTGCGGCAGCATCCACGGCAGCTGTTCCTTGATTGACCAGCTCGGTATATCTCGCAACTTCGCTCGCTGCCTGCGATTGCGCACCTTGCGCCTCAATGAGTTTCTGGTTTAAATATCCGACGCTCTCTTCGTTGCCGTTGTAAGCAGCTGTCAATTCTGCGCGGATTGCAGTCTCATTGGCCTCCGCAACAGCAAGGTCTTGCTTCGCCTCGACGAGCGCTATAGTATTCATTTCCAGCTCAATGAGGGCTTCAGAGTTGGATTTGTACAACTCCGTAAGGCGATCTTGATACGCCTGCTGCTTCGCATTGAGTTTCCACGCGTTTGTATTTTTTCGCAGCGCTTCCGTGCCGCCCTCAATCGCTCCGGTTTCCAGATCGATCAGAGAGGCAAGTTCCGGAACGGTTTCGCACAATGTCGAAAGAATTTGATTGTACTCGGCAGCCTCTCGCTCATCGAGTCCGTCTTCGTTCAGAACATCGAGGCGATCGATCAGATGGTCTGCCGTAGCAGCCGTCGCTTCAATGTTCTCGATCGTTCCGTTTAATTCTTTGCCGCCATCCTTTAGCGTAGACAGCAGATCCTCAGCAGCATCGGCGGAGACCTTGGCTTCATTCGCCATAGAGACGATGCCTGCGGTCAAAAGACCGACAGCGCCAACTGCAAGCAAAATCGGATTTGCTGACAAGAAACTGAGCGCAACTGTAACGCCTTTGATTGCCGTAGCAATGCCGCCCACGATCCTCGCCACCGGCGAGATCGCCGCGACAACGGCAAGCACTCCCGCTACCGTTTTCATTTGGTCATCGCTCAACTCTGCAAACGCGCTGGATAGCGAGGATACGGCATTTGCAGCCGCCTCTATAACTGGCGCGAGCGCATCGCCCAATTCAATCGCGGAGTTTTTGATTTGATTGAGTGCGCGCTTCAGCTGTGCGCCCGTTGTACCGGCTACTGTATCAAACGCTTTTTGCGCAGACCCAGCGGATTCTTGCATAGCGTCCAGCATTTCCGTAAACTCTGCGCCGTCAGCGCGCGCGAGAACGAGCGCTGCCGAGCCGGCTTCCACGCTGCCAAACATATCTTTGAGAGACTTTCCGCTGCTTTCTGCGTAATCAGACAGCATGGAAAAAATCTCTGCCGTCGTGGCACCGTCAGCCTTCAATTCCGCAAAGCCCTTCCCGGAAAGCTCGCGCAGAGCGGCATCTGTCGCGCTGCCGCTCTTTGTAAGCTCAGAGAGCATGCTGCGCAGATATGTGCCTGCTTCTGCAGTTGCAATACCGTTTTTTGTAAGCTGCGCGTAAGCCGCGCCCAGTTCGTCAATGCTGAAATTAGCAGCCGAAGCGGTCGGGATGACCTTGCCCATGCTGCTCGCCAACTCGTCAACGGTTGTTTTACCGAGGTTCTGCGTTGCGACAAGAATGTCGGTGATTCGCTCTGCCTCGGATGCGGCAAGGCCATAACCATTGATCACAGTGGTGGTAACATCAACGGCTTTTGAGAGATCCGTAAATCCGCCAATCGCCAGCTTTGCCATCGCTGCGGTAAATTCAATTGCATCGGCTTGGTCGATGCTTGCGGAGATTGAAGAATAGACAGCCTCCGCAAAGTCGCCGACTGCGATGCCGGTCTCATTGCTCGCCTCAATCATTGCAGCCTTGTACTGCGTGATATCGGTCTTTGAGGTATCTAGGAGCGTAGACACCTTTGCAATGGAATCTTCAAAAGAAATAGATGCAGCGGCGGCGGCCGTGATTGCTGCCGTTGCCGCCGTGGAAATTCCCTGCGTGGCAGATGCGACCTTATTGGCTCCGGAGGCAACTTCGTCCGCGACTGCGCCAATTTTGGCGAGTGTTGCATTGCTCCGCGATGCCTGCTCCTCAAGATTCTTTAGGTTTTCTTCGGTCGCAATAATTTCGCGCTTGAGCGCATCATACTGCTCTTGGGTGATCGCGCCACGCTTAAACTGCTCTTGCGCTTTCTTCTCCGCTTCCTTGAGCGCCTGAAGTTTTTCTTCTGTGCCACCGACAGCCTTTGCAAGGAGTCGCTGTCTCTGCTCAAGGAGTTCTGTATTTGTAGGGTCGAGTTTTAGAAGACGCTCGACATCCCTCAATTCTTTCTGCGTGGATTTGATATGCTTATTAACGCCGGAAAGGGCCTCCTCTAGGCCTCGGGGGTCGGCGCCAATTTCGATCGTTATGCCCTTGATTCTGCCTGCCAAAACTTAGCCCCCTCCAAAATATGCATCAATATCCGCTTGCGTAGCGCGGATCGGATAATCTTCTCTGTCATTTGCCCGCTCGGTCAGCATGTCGTAGACCATGCCCATCGTCATGCCCTGCAGCGCAGAATCGGTGAGATTCAACTCCGCGCAGCGCAGCATGAACTCTGCCCCAGTAGGTTCTCGTGTGGTCTCCCTTACTTTTTTTTTGCGGTACTCGTTGTCTTCTGGTTGCCGTTCCAGACCGACAGAATCACCGGCAAAATCTGATAAATCGAAAAAACGCCGTCGATGCTATCAAGCCATTCGTCCGGCGATTCGGGGATTTTTTCTCCGGCGTGCTTAATCATCAGCCATGCGATGTCTTCGAATACGGTTAGATCAAGCACGGAGAGCTGCGCCTCTGCTCGTTCTGCCTCCGAAGCGTTGGCAGGGAGTTCGGCGAGTTTCATGTATTTGCCTTGCAGGCGGCGCATGTCCGTGATAAGATCGCGCCCAAACTTTGCGCGATAGAGACGGGGGATGAGAGCCGAAGCCCTCATCCGATAGGTCTCATTGCCGATTACAACTGTTTTCTCCATAACGCACCTCCTCCATGTTATTTAGCCGTCAGCCGTAGTGTCTTCGTAAACAGCAGAGAACCATGCGCCCTTGACATCGTCGGGCGTGGTTGCGGTGGTGCGAGCCATAACGCGGCCGTCAAGCAGAGCTGCTGCGGTCAGGTTGGTGGTCTGCGTCTGCGGTTCTTTGGAGGCGGTGGTGGTTGCAGAACCAACACCGGGACGGGTGGCGGTGCAGTTGTACATAACATAGTACTGATTGCCGGCATCGCCATCGATCTGATACAGCAGTGCAAAGTCTTTCGGGTTGATGGAAGCATTTTCCGTCAGAACATTGCTGGTGTCGCCCTTGGTAAAGCCCCAGATGTCCTGAAGCATCTGATCGGGGAAGCGGGCCATTTCAAGGGAGCCGGAGTAGCCCTGATTGCTGACTGCGCTGTAATAGATAACGCCGTCTGCGTAGAAGGGAGTGACATCGCCTGCCGGGTCAAGCGTCAGCGTGACAGCACCGGGAACGGCGATGGGGGTCTCCCAAGCATAGGAAACCTTGCCGGATTCGTTCGATGCGGTCAGAAGTGCGTAATGCACATTCTTCAGATTAAACTGAACTTTGTTTTCTGCCATGTTTTACACCTCAATTTCGTAAATAATCTCGACGCAATGCTCGTCGTCGAGATATGTTTCGGTTTTGTCCCAAGGGATTCCGCGCAGCGCCGCCTCTACAAGCGCCTCCGTTGCCGGATCTTTCTGCTTACAGTACAGCTCGACAGCGACAGCGTTGATCGCTTGGTAAACCTCACCGTCTGCGATAAAGTTGCTGCTGCCCGTAGAAAGATAGCAGATAAACGGAAGCGGCGGTGCGCTATCTACCGGGAATGCATAATAAGCAACGGGAAGACCCGTTGCCTCAAGTTTGTTTTTCAGGTCTTCAAGTGACAAGGATCTCACCTCATACTTCGCTCAATTCTGCTCACGATCTCATCGAAGAGCAGATCTGCTGCATACTCCTCCGCGGGCGCGATATGCGTGATTTGCGGAGAACTGCCGACCTTGCGGCCTCCGCGTACCAACGCGTGGCCATTTTCCAGAAGATGCGTCAGAGAGTACTCGTGGCCCTTTTGGCAAACGACGACATCATACCGCCTTGCGCCGCGCGCATCGCCGTTTTTTTTCCATGTCCAACCCTTTGTGTACTTTCCGCGCCGACCTTCTGGAGAGTCGGCGCGCAGCTTTTCTACAGTCTTTCGAGCGGTCTCATTAACCGCTTCTTCCATGATATCAACGGTGACCGATTTGAAGATCTCAAGGTTTTTGAGAATCTCATCGCCCAGCTTTGTGACATTGACTGTGCTCATTGCCGCGCTCCCAGTTTTTCCTCCAGATACAGCTCGATCTCGTCGCTGTTCTCCGGGCGATATGTCCGGTAGATTGCATAACGCTTTCCGTTCAGTTCTGCCGTCTGTTCGCCCATGTAGTTCGCCGCGTTCGTGATCGCAACAACTTCCGCTTGATGACCGACCATGCCGGCGCGATACCACTCGCTTCGGCTGGCTGACTCAATGTGCGCCCAAACGGGAACACGGGCCTCGGTCGCGATCATGACTCCGAGCGCGTTCGGCTCGTAGGTCATGCCGATCAAAACGAGAAGATCATCCATCGACTTTCTCCCTCGCTTTCGCGCCGAAAAGGCGATTATTGAGCGCCCATCGCAGCATGCGCGGCATCTGCATAGCAGTGTCGCGGCGGCTGCGGTAAAGATATGCAGCGTACATCTCGACGAGCTGTGCATCTTCCGGAGTATCCGCGAGGGTGATGCCCTCGCGGATAATAAATGCCCTAGCCGCATCGATCAGCCCACGCAGATACTCATCGAGCGCGGAGGATGAGATTTGGAGGTCGATTTTGAGAATCGTCAAAATATCAGCAGCGGTCAAGGCATATCACCTCGCTTTAGATATCGCTGGAAACACCGGCGAAGGTGACTGCGCCTGCGGTGGGAGCAGCGCCGCCGATGCCGATAGCGACGAAGCCGTCGGCGATAACGGGCAGGCCGTCATAGCGTGCGGTACCCTTGAAGACGGTCTGGTCTTCGATGAAGCGGACATGCTCGCTCTGTGCGACGGAAGCGCCTGCGCGCTCTGCGAGGAGATACAGATCGCCGTAGCCGCCGATGATAACATCAGCGGGGATAAAGTTCAGGACTTCGATAGCGCCGCCGATGATGGGCATCGCAGCACCCATGCCGGAAACGATAGCACCTGCGGCGTTAACGCCGACTGCGTTGGCGAGCAGCTTTGCGTAGGTGGTTTCGTTCATTGCCCAGAACTTGCTGCCGGTGCTGTATCTGCTCTTTGCTGCGCCGGAGGCTTCGACCAGTGCCTTAAAGAGGGCGGAATCGGTCTTGCCGCTGATGCCGATCAGATTGGAGGCGGAAAGGTTGACCCATTCGGGAGCACCTTCGTTGCCGGGATCTTCGGTCTGTGCCAGACGAGTCACGATACCGAGAGGCATCTTCGTGCCGGTACCGTAAAGGATAGCCTTGTCGAGTGCGAGGCCGATAGCCTGACCGATGGCGGTGATCAGTTCGCCTGCGAGGGCGATGTCGCTGTCTTCAAGAACGGCGTTGCAAACGGCAACATAGCCGCCGACCTTGTAGCCGTCAACTTCGACTGCGTTGAAGACGAAATCGAGGTTAGACAGCTTGGCGCACATTTCAGTCCAAACGCCCTCGGGGATCGCGCCCATGACGGTCTGGCGAGCCTTGCCGGGGACATTGCGGACGAGAACATGCTTATAAAGCTTGGAGTACTCGGAAACGCGTTCGCGGATCAGATCGAGAACTACGGTGGGGATCAGCAGCTCGCCGCCGGAAACGCTGCGGCGCTGTGCGCCGAGTTCGCGGGCGCGGGAGAGGAATTCCTTAACGGAATCGTCGGCAAAGAATGCATCGCGCTGTTCCATAGTCATGCCAAAAAACTTTCTGGTGTTCATAGGTTTATTCTCCTTTTTTCTTACTTCTTCCGGCTGCGTCTGTGCCGGTGCGGAGGGTGCTTCCGCGTTGCGGAGTTCTTCCTCCAGTTCGCCGATCTGACGCTCAAGATCCGCCACGGCGGTCTCGTGCTGTTCGCGCTCGGTCTCAAATGCTTCGACCGCTTCGGAAACGGCGGAGCGTTCTTCTTCGGTTGCGGCCTCGTTGATAGAGGTTTCAAGTTCTGCTTCTCTGCGCTCAAACTCGGAAGCCTTGCCGCGCAGCTCTTCAAGGGCGGCGTTTGCGTCCGTGATGCGCTTGCGAAGCATCAGTGCTTTAAGTGCCATTATTGTGTTCTCCTTTCAGACGGCTGCGCATCTGCTGCCGCCAGTGCTCCGTTTCGCGGGACTGGATCTGCGCAAAATCCTGCTTTCTCGCTTTGACGGAGGTCTCTTCGTATGCAGGGAAAGTTACCACGCTGACCTCGTACAGCTTGACCCTCTCAATCGTCCAGTGAACAGAACCATCTTCGCGGACTTCGGTGTCCTCCTGAAGGATGTCAAAGCCAAAACTGCACTGGTCAACATCGCCGCGCTTGACTCGTTCGTAAAGGTTCATCGCATCGCCATCGTTCGGATTGATGGTAATGCGACCCCAAAGACCGACCTGATCTTCGCGCAATTCCAGCGTAAAGGCTTTGTTTCTGCCCAGCACGAGACGAGTCTCGTGGTCAATGAGTGCGCGGATATCGTCGCCAAGCGCTTCAGAAAAAGCACCCGGCGCAACGCTCTCCGTAGCACCCGGCCAGAGTTCATAGATGGTATTAAACACGGCAAAATAACCCTCGATGTAAAGGTTATTTTCCGCTTCCCTCGTTTCAAATTTCGATGCAACGGATCGCATCTGTCTCAGCTGTCTGTCCATGTTAGACCTCCTGCGTCAGTTTGAGCTGCTCGCCAATCTTCGCGAGCGGAATATAGTTTTCAAGGATGACCAGATCGTCAAGCCCCTCCAGCGGCTCCATGCCGATTTTGTCGCGCACTTCGTTGCCGGTTACCATGCCGCGCACATAAAGGTTGCTATACACATCCGCAGTCGTGCGCAGATCGTAGCTATAAAGGCTTGCAATGTTGAAGCGCCAGTAAAGCTTCGGCGAAAGCAGAAGTTTGCGCGTGAGTTCCTGCTCGATCGCCTGCGCGATGGGTCGAACCGTGTTGTTTACGAACGCATTCCATGCATCAGCGTTGTATTCTCCAACGCCGAGAACGAACGGCGGCACGCCAAGGATCGATGCGACCGTGCGCTTGTCCAGCTGCACAACATCGGAGATTGCAAGATCGGAAAGAGACAGCGGTCTGATCTGCTCGACAGAAAACTGCTCCGCAGGAATCAGCCAGGGATCGCCAGCCTTTGCGCCTTTGACATAGCTTTCCAACAGACGCTCGCGACCTTCGGGCGAGGAAAACTCTTCCGTAAGTGCGTCAACCTTGACGATTACGCTGGGTTTCCACTTGGAAGCCATGAAGCCTTTTTCCGTTTCGGCAGCCTGCCGAAGGTTGGCTGCGATATCGCGGAGCACAACGCGCAAGCCTTGACCCTTCCACGGATAATCTCGATCCGGGTTGTGGATAAAATGCAGCACGCTTTCCGGCTCATGCGGCGCACCGTCAATCAGCACGCGATAGGCCGAGCGACCGACAGCCTCAAACTGCACGCGAGATGCAGCAACGGGTTCCAGTTCGTTGAGATACCCCTCGGATGTGTGCGGCAGCACAACGCTGTTGCCGTTTCCGTATAGCAAGAGGTTCATCACGATGGTGTCCATCCAGGTGCGGCGCGTCATCGTGCGGCACGGGAATATATCCACCGTGCGGCTGAGTTCGTTGACGATACGAACATCGCCGCGCTCTGTGTTTGCCATCAGGTAGATGGTCATAGACGAGATGAGCTGCGCAATCTGGCGGCAGCCTGCAACGATTTCCGGGTTGCGATCGAGCGGCGTGTACCCGCTCACGCAGAGCGTATCGTCCGCATCTGCCGCAGTAAGCCAGACCGCAGATCGCGTTTTTTTCTTTTTGTCAAACAAACTCATTTTTTACTTTCCCCCCACCACGACTTCGCCTTTTGTGAGCGCGTCATGTTTTCGAGATATCGGACGCACGCAAAAACAGCAGCATCGAAAATATCGATGCGCTGCGTAGTCCGGACTTTTTCGTATTGGATCATGTCATCGGTCTTCTCGATTGCGCTGACATTGCCAACGCAATACTCAAACGCCTCGCTGTGCAGATAGTACAGCGCGCCATTTTTGACGGCAGTCTCAATGTGGCGGAAGCCCTCTGACTTTTTATAAAAATACTGCGGCTGATCAATGATGTTAAAGCCGGCAGACTTCATGCCGATAAAATACTCACGGCAGAATTTGCGATCGTGACCGACTTGCTTGATCTTAAAGCCTCGGATTCTCATCGTCTCAAACCACTTAACGACATCTGCGTGGTTGACTGTCGGCGCATTGCACATTGTCAGCCAGCCGTCATCCTGCCAGCCAAAGAGAGGAATGCCGTCCTCGTCTGCCTTTTTGTGCGCGGCGACAATCGGGAAAAATGCGTGCGGTATCACGATATCAACGCCGCGATAATTTCCGTATAGCGCCGCCGCCGTGAGGTCGTGCAACTTAGAGAGATCCGCGCCGCCGTACCAGTCAACCTTGAGCTTTGCGAGATCGTTCAGCGTCCAATCGTACTTTCCATCGCTTCGCTTGAATTCATCGACATCAAAATACGCGCGCTGCGCGGAGGTGTAGATGTTGAGCGAGCGAGACAAAAAGTCCTTGCGCTGCTGCGGATCGTTCTGCGCTTGCAGCGCCTCTTGCATCATGTCTGCCGGGCGGATCGTAATGCCGTAGGAGGGATTCGCTTTTTCGTGCTGCTCTGCGCTCAGGTAGTCAACATCTCCGTTTTCATCCTGATCTGCGCGAGAGATAAACACGAAAAGCGAGTCATCCCTCACCGCACCGGATACGACCTTTGTAGCGTATTCAAGCCGCTGGTAACAAAAGCTGTTGACATTGTCGCCGGCGGTAGTGATGCCGATCATCAGTTTGTTGGTGTATGCCTTCATGGCCTCCTTGAAGCGGTTGTACTGTGCCGGAGATTTGAAGGCATGCAGCTCGTCAGCGATTGCAATATTGCAGTTCAGCGAGTCCTGCACACCGGGGTTTGAGGCAAGCGCCTCGATATGGATGCCGCTTCCGTCGGAGAACTTGCAGCGGAGCGAATGCTCTGCGTTGTTGTCTCTGACGCGGAAGTCTTGCAGCATCTCCTTGTAGGTCAGCGAGTTCACGATAAACTCAAAGCTTTGGCAAGCCTGCCGCGCCGAGGCAGCGGTGATGTAGATCGTCGAATTCGATGCCCGCTCCAGAATTGCCACACCCCACGCAAAGGCTGCGACGAAGGTGGTCTTGCCGTTCTTTCTGGGGATAAAAATAAACGCCTCTTTGTAGCGGCGTTCGTTTGTGCCTTTGTAGTAAAAGCCGAGGACATTGTAGACGATGAAGATCTCCCACGGCTCCAGGATCAGCGCCGTGCCGGCAAGCGATGTGCCATCAAGCCGCTCGCCCTGCCGATGTACCATCGTCTTCTCGATGATGCCGATGACAAGATCCGGCTCCTTTGTGCGCAGCTCTAGATCATCGCGCTTCAGATCGTCCATAAAGCGGACGGCTGCATGGATTCGGTCTTTTCCGGCTTTCCGCTTTCCCGAAATCAAATCGCGTGCATACTCTTCCGCGATGTGTCGATATGCCTTCTTAGCCAAGCGATGCAAGTGCCTCCTCCAGCGGATTCTTCTTGCTGTTCTTTACTGCATGCTCATTGATCTTTTTCAGACCCGCCGGAGTCAGTCCGAGATCGCGCCAGTATGCAAGCGCATCGCGGTCGAGATCGTTGATCAGCGTGAGCATCGGGTTTTTGATCAGATTGGTCGCGCCATTCTTGTTCGTGAATTCG